>NZ_JBEGDG010000029.1:0-43276 GCF_040183165.1 Lysinibacillus zambalensis | reverse complement strand
GGTTTTGGTTTTGTTTGTGCGAAAGCGCAGCGACAGCAACAGCAGGTTTTGGTTTTGTTTGTGCGAAAGCGCAGCGACAGCAACAGCAGGATGTTGGTCAAGAAGGCGTAATCACAGGATGTGATGCTTTTAGCCTTCGTTCTGCTATTGCTAATCTCCAAGGAGTCGCCCAGTCGTAACGAAGATCAACTAATATACAAAGTATAAGTTTTAACAAATGTCATCTTTAGTTTTGGGGTGTAGCCTACTATATTACTTTTGTTATAAGAGGGCCTTGAGAAGGACTATTTTGACAAACATTTTACTTTTGAGGTAAGAAATTTTCTTAATAAGAAATTTTTTGTGTTTTAATAGAATAATAGAAGAAATTATAAATTAGGGGTAAAAGATAGAAAATGAAATCAAAACAGATAAAGCTAAAGTATTTAATCATGGGCGTTGCGATAGCTGCTTTTATCTTAACTGGTATTGGTAGCATTTGGAGTGGATACCGAATGAACGTAGACTCGATTAAAGAGAATACGCTTGAAACGAATCGAGTCTATGCACAAAAACTAGCTACAACCGCTAGTTCTTATCTTGAAGAATCTTTTCAGATATTAGGATATAGCGCCGGTTGGATAAAAACAAAAATGCATGATAACAATGCATTGGTTCAGGAAACTGAACGTTTGAAAATGCAAAATGACATGTTTAACTCTGTGCTGATCACAAATGCAGAAGGTCTTGTATTATCTATTTCACCACCATCTGAAGAGGTACTAGGCGAAGTATTAACATCTGTTGGAGCGAAAGATGCTTTATCTAAAAAGGAACCTCTTGTCTCAAAGCCTTATAAGGGAATAACAGGGCGTCTCCTTATTTTTATATCGTATCCTATATTTTCAGAGACCAATGAATATTTAGGAATGGTAGCTGGGACAATTTATTTAAAAGAACGAAATGTTTTTAATGCATTACTCGGAGAGCATTATTATCATGATGGGTCATATGTGTATGTAGTTGATTCGGATGGGCGCGTTATTTATCATCAGGACCCAAGTCGCGTTAATGATATTGCTATCGATAATAAAGTTGTCCAAGCAGTGATTTCTAGAAAAAATGGGGCTCAGCAAGTATTGAATACTAGAGGAGTAGAAATGCTTGCCGGTTATAGCACCGTACCTTTGACAGACTGGGGAGTAGTTGCCCAACGACCGTTAAATGTAGCATTAGCTCCTTCATTTGATAGAGTACAGGAAGTTGCTATAAAATCCATTCCGCTTATGTTCCTTTCAATTTTAATTGTCCTTTGGGCGGCAGCACGTATTGCAAATCCCTTACAGCAATTAGCTACTTTAACAGAGGAGAGCATGGATTCGAAAAATGTAGAAGGCCTGAAATCTGTACGTAGTTGGTATTTTGAAGCGCATTATCTTAAAAGTGCTCTCATTCGGAGTTTAACATTTTTACAAGGACAGGTGTCGTTTTTTAAAGATCAATCTACGACAGATCCGCTAACAGGTGTAACCAATCGTCGCACAATGGATGCGATGCTAGCGGAGTGGCTTGACAACAAGTTGCCACATGCCCTCATTCTACTTGATTTAGATCATTTTAAAAGTGTGAATGATACGTATGGTCATGCAGTAGGTGATAAGGTTTTACAATTTTTAGCTCAAAATATGAAAGCTGTTGCTCGTGAGGGAGATGTTTGTTGTCGCTACGGTGGTGAGGAATTTGTCATGTTATTGCCAACTACTACTGCTGAGGAAGCGGCACAGGTGGCAGAACAACTACGAGATATGTTGGCGCATACTATAAGTCCTTGTGGTCGTCCAGTTACATTATCTGCAGGTGTTGCCGTGTATCCGCAAATGGCCGACACGACAGAAAAGTTAATTGAGGCAGCGGATAGTGCGCTATATCTTGCAAAACAAGTAGGGCGAAATCAAGTTATGGTAGCAGAGCAGGAAAATAAATAAAAATTTTTTTGGGAATAAGCATACATTTCTAATTTTAGGGTACATGATTAATGCAACGATCATTTGGGCAAGCTATTTTTAAGTCATTCCCCATATGACTTATCAAAACATGTTCAAAATGATACGTAAACTCGGGACACATCTCTCGATCGACTTGACAAGATGCAAGGTTATCCCCCTTTCCCTTATGACATCGCAAGTACGTCTAGATGTATGCCTATATATCGTTAAAAGCCAAGCGAGCACCGATGCTCCTTGGCTTTTTTATGTTAAAGGAAAAGGAATCGAAAAAAGATAAGGGATTGGTTAGTAGTGCAATTTGGATGGCTGAAAGTACAGTGTCTGAGAAAGTTCTTTTGATTCATCACAAAGGTTGGAACAAAACATATGCCATTGTATAAGTTGATTGGAGTGGAGACTGGGCGACTCCTTGGGGATCAGCGTCCCAGATGAGACCCTGGAGCGAGCAACGCGAGTGAAGCGGCTCATCGGACGCCCCCAGGAAAGCGCCCAGTCGGAACGGAAATCAACCTCACGTTATGAGGGGGAACTTTATATTTTTTCTATTTATTGTTAACTATTTTATTCCATAAATTTAGATTTATCTATGAAGGTTCACTATCTACCTGTCGATATAAAGGGTATGATGAAAATGTTAGTTTGAACGTATCAAATACATAGATGAAAGGAAGAGTGGGATGGATAAAACAAAAATCCAAAAAGTGAACAAGGCACTTATAGCAACTGTATTTGCTACTAGTGGGATTGCTGTTGTAGTGCCACCACCACAAAAGGCAGCTGCGGCTTCTTCACCATTTACAGATGTTGACCCATATTCAAGTCATTATGACGACATTTTAAAATTATATAATCAAGGTGCGATTAATGGGTATGCAGACAATACTTTTCGACCAAATCAAAGTGTAACACGTGGTCAGGCGGCAAAAATGCTGGCGACTGTTTTAAAATTAGATTTGAGAAATGTACAAGATCCATATTTAAAAGACGTTCCGAAAAGTAGTGAATATTACAAGTATATAGCTGCTCTACAAAATGCAGGAATCATGTCGGGCTATTCAAATGGAACATTTATGCCTAATGAAGTGATGACACGCGGGCAATTAGCGAAAATTTTAGTGCTTGGCTTTAATTTAGAGGTAGCCTCTAATTACAACAATAGTTTCAAAGATGTAACTAGCGAAACAAGCAACGCTATCTATATCCAAAGTTTAGTAGATTCGAAGATTACGGAAGGGACAACACCTGTCACTTTCTCACCACATAATGCGGTTACACGTGGACAATTCGCATCTTTTATTGTGCGTTCACAAGAGAAAAAAGGGAATGCCACATCTTTCAAAATTACAAATGTTGAAGACGATACTGTCTACATAAATGGCGATCGATACTCAGTACCACAAAGTCTCTCGCATATTTTTAACGAAGATAATGCACCTGTATTAAAAGATGCGCTAATTGAAGGAGACTTTTCAGGTAAAACTATTCGCTCTGTATCAAAGCTTACATTGAATGCAAGTGGGACAAACTCAAGGTCTCTAGTGTTCGATGGCGACCGTAAGTCCTTCGGTGGAACAATCGTTGTTAATGGAAACTATATTGAATTCTCAAATATTACATTGACTGGTACAATGCATGTCAACGAAACGGTACGTCCACCTTTACAATTAGGTTTTTCCTACTATAAGCCATTATCTTTTGGCCGTATAGCAAGCACTAATACTGCATTTATTAACTGGACTAATCCAGATAATCCAAATGATGAAGGCTCATCTAATAACGGCTCGACAACAGATCTTCAAGATTGGGCAGATCAGAATTCCGACAAAAATCCTGATAAAAACAAGCCATTTGAGAACTGGTCTAAAGATAAAGTGACGATGAAAAATGTTGAAAAACATATTGAATTTTATAACAGCACTGTATCACGCTTAGTTGTCGCTCAAAGCGGTACAAAAATCGAAACAAATATGAAGCTACCACGTGTAGACATTATCGGGAATGTTCGTGAATTTGAGATTCAAGGAAATATCGGCACACTAAACCTCGATACAGAAACGAAGCTGACAATTTACGGAGATGGCAACATCGACTGGATTAACTACAATAGCTACACAGATTTAGAGCTATATCTAGATGGTCGCGTAGGTGTTCTGTATGTTGATAATGTATACGGTTGGGTTGATATTGGAGATTACACGTATATTGACAAAGTGATTATACCGAAGGGCGAGGGACCGAATAATATCTTCGACGACTTCTTAGAGGATAAAGATAATATCGGCAATATTGTAGATGAAGATGGTAAACCAGTCGATAAAGACGATATTGATAAGCAAGACCCGGCTGATAAAACAAAACCGATAGTCGACATTACGAATGTAAAAGTTTTAAATGGTAGTGATGTTGAGGTAGACTTCACTTCAGATGAAGTTGGAACTTACTACTATATTGTTCGCGAAAAAGGCGCCGATGCACCAACGAAAAAAGAGATGGTGAATCGCATTTCTACTGACAACGCAGCACATGGAACAAGCGCCGCAGTGAATGGTAAAAACACTATTAAAATCACTAATTTAGGTGAGAAAAAAGAATATATTGTTTACGTGATGGTCGTTGATGGAGCGAAAAATGCTTCTGAGATTGATAAACAAGAATTCCAAATGAAAGATGCATCACCGCCAGTTGTTAAAGACTTAAACGTAAACCCTCTTCATGGCGGAAAACGCGCAGAGTTTACATTTACAGCAAGTGAACCAGGGGAATATTACTACTACGTACGTAAAAAGACGACAGCAGCTGATCCAACAACTGCAGATATTGTTGCTAAACCAACAGGTAAGGGTGAGGCAGTTGCAGGGAAACTTGCAATTACTGATATGCTAACAAATTTAGAGGCTGAAACAGAGTATCAACTTTATGTAGTGATGAAGGATGCCTCAGGTAATTACTCAACAGATAAAGATCTTGCAGTGAAGGTATTTACAACGAAAAAACTTGATAATATCAATCCATTCGTTGACAATAAGAAGCTTGAACCTGCCGCTGGAAAGGAAAATCAATTCTACATTTATTTAAATGAAGCTTTAGACCCTAAAAGCGCACAAAATGTAAATAACTATGATCTATCAGGAACAGTTATCGTCAATATGACAGGTCAGAAAAAAATAAAACCTTCTGCTGTTGAGTATAAGGAAGGTGATAAAAAAGTATTATTAACCATTCCATCAGAAACTGGTTTTGTCTATGGAGATACATTACGTGTAACTGTATTACCGGGTGTTAAGGATTTAGCAGGCAATGAATTTGAAAATGTCAATACTGTTGAAGCTGGTAAGAGTGTTAGAAACTTTGCAGAATATGTGCACGAAAACTATGTTCCGCCAAAGATTCTAGAATTAAATGTTGTTGGTAAACCAGATCAGGATGAAAAATATAAACGAGCTGAGGTAGAATTTAAGCCAAATAAAGCAGGAACATACTATTACATGGTTTTACCTGATACAGTCGAAGACAATGGAGAAACAAAAACATTTGAGCAATATTTAAAAGATAAAGGCATTACGGAGAGAGATTTCTATAATGAATTTGCGACTGAATCATCATTAAAATCAGGCTACTTCCAAATAGGTGGAAAAGATATTTATATTGAAATTGGCTCTGGTCCGGCCGACTTAGAAGATGACACGAAGAAATTCCCGATTGTTATGGATAAAGATAAACTAAATCCATTTATAAGCTATTCGGTTCATATGATATTAAAAGACCGTGGTGGCGAGCTTTCAAAAATAGCTTCTAAAGAAATATTTGGGGACTCCAAAGCACCATTAGTTACCGAATTTGAAGTGAAGTCTGGTACTACTAAAGGTTATGATGATACGAAAGCCACTGTAAGTTTCAATACAGATGAGACAACAAAGCTTCATTACTGGTTCGTACCAAAGAAAAATGCTGATGGAACAGATAATCCGGATGCAAAGCTAACTATTAACACGGCAGCAGAAAGAAAATCATTAGAAGACAAACTTAAATCAAGCCCTTCAGTCACAAAAAGTGGAAAAGGCGCGTCTGGAACTTTAGATATGACAGGAGTTACTTTAACACCACATACCGAATATGTTGTTTATTTAGGTGCACAGGATACGTATGGTAACTTTACAGTTTATAAAGCTAATACAAATGGAAATCACGATGAATCAAATGATGGTTGGATGAAACAAGATTTCTATTCTGATGGCACACCACCACGCTTTGAAATGACAGTTGATAAAGAAAAGAAACGCAATATTGTATATCGTAATCTAGATAGTACGTTTACGATTTCATTCAGTGAAGCCATCATGCGTGATGAAAAAGGCGAGTCTCCAATTAAAGATTTAAGTTTCTTAACAATTACTGACGAGAACGATCAAGATATAACTTCGCAATATGAGGTTGTTAAGTATACACAGGGTACAAAAACAACTGATGAAAGCCAATTAATTATTAAGCCAACTGGCTCAGGTACGGCGGATAAAACATTTACCGTTAAGATGAAAGATGAAGCACGAGATTATATTATTTCAGACTTCGAAGGTAATAAGTTTGATATAAATGACTTTGGTAAGTATGTTTACCCAGGCAAAGATGCATATAACACAATGAGTTATGCTAACTTAACAGGAAATGTTGATGGCGTACCAGCAGAATATAATTCAACAACAATGGATGTTTCTGTAAATATTCTCACACTGCTTGAATTAAACCAAGAATACTTCTATGCGGTTACTATGGCGAATAAAACAACATTAGACCCACAATTAATATTAGATAGTGTTAAAAATAATAAACCAGCTGGTGATGGAATAGTTTCATTTGGTAAAGGATCTATTAAAAAAGCAGCAGATGGTAGCGTAATCTTACCTCTTGTAGCTAACCCAGCTACTAACCCTGGTGGAACTAAGAATGTGTTTAAAACAGGTCAAAGAGTATTCTTATTCACAAAAGATCAGTATGGAAATATTGTTTGGGCTTATCAAAAAGAGACGAATGGTACAGGTCATACCCCACAACAATATGTGGAAATTCAATATACACCTAAGCCATAAAAAAGAAGCAAAGCTAGAGAATTCATATATCGAATTCTCTAGCTTTTTTTACATCAAATATTAACAACTACAACGCAGTATACCCACCATCCACAGTAAACACGCCTCCTGTAACAAAAGAAGAAGCATCTGAAGCTAGGTATAACGCTATACCACCTAGTTCATCCGGTGTCCCAGGTCTGCCCATAGGGGTAAGGCCCATCCAAGTATCAATCATGTCTCCACCTTGTTCAAAATAAGGCTTTGTTAGCTCTGTTTTCATGTATCCTGGAGCAATTGTATTCACTTTGATATTATGCTTTGCCCATTCCATTGCTAAGCTCTTCGTAAGCATAATCACACCTGCTTTTGATGCGTTATAAGAAGATTGGCATTGCGGTGTATTAGCAATGATGCCAGACATAGAGGATATATTTACGATAGATCCTCTTTTTTGATCGAGCATTACTTTGCCCACAGCTTTTGATACTAGAAAAACTCCATTTAAATTGATATTGATGACTTTATTCCAATTTTCAAATGACATCTCTTCGGCTTTTTCATGAATTGTAATGCCGGCGTTATTGAATAAAACATCGATTTTACCGAAATGGTTCAACACCTTCGTTACCATATCATTGACTTGCTTTTCATTGGTTACGTCCATTTTGATCGCAAGAGTGTCTATTCCTTCATCATGCTTGAATTGATCAGCTGTTTTCTGGGCTTCCTCTAAATTTAAATCGGCTATGACAATATGAGAACCAGCTTGTGCTAAAGCAAGAGCCATTGCTTTTCCTAATCCCATTGCTCCTCCAGTTACAATCGATACCTTATCTTTAAGACTAAATCTATTTAAAATACTCATATATTACACTTCCTTTTATTTGATGTTATCGCTTTCATTAATAGGGTTACATCTAAATTTAATGTGCAATTTCGATTGATTGATTGTCATCGGTAGCTGATTTGCTGATGTTTTGATCGACTTTCATGAAGAATGTCAGTATAAAGCCAACTATATATAATACAGTAAGTGTCCATATAGCACCTTCAACACCAGCGATTGGTACAACCGCTGTTACAATTGCTGGGCCAACAAAGTTACTTAAACCTGCTGATAAATTATGCATGGACACTGCTGCACCCTTATGAGACGGTTCAAGGGTAGGGAAAATAGCCGACATTGGTACGAATGCAGCAATGGCAAACCCAAAGAATATAGCTACAAATAATCCAACCCAAATATTTGGTCCAAAGGATATCGGTAAATAGTAAAAAATTAAAGTAGCGATGGCCATACCTATACAACCAAACCATCTTACCTGTCTAACCCATCCAAGTTTATCTCCAAGAATACCCCACATTAGGTTCGTGAAAATAGTTGTTGCATAAACAGCTCCCCAAATACGTAGCCATTCGGACATCGTAAATCCGATTTGTTCTGTAAAAACAATCGGTAGTATAACGACAAAACCAAAGAGCGAGATTTGATTAATAATACGTACAGCTGAAGCGATAACGATTTGTGGGTTTTTTGCGATTGTAATCCCTCTTAGTAATTCTCGCAGTGGTCCTTCATTTGTCGTATTTTGTTTATAACTATTGAAGTCATCTTTTATTAAAAACATCGCCATCAAGCCACCGATAGCAATAAAGAGAATTGCCGACCATAATGTACCCATAAATCCTATTGCAGGAATTGAAAAGCTTGGCAGGTATGTACCGAAAACTCCTACTCCTACAGAATACATACACCAAAACCAACCCATCGCTGAAGCTAATCTTTGTTTTGGAGCAGCGTATGCAATCCAAACTACAAAAGCGTAAATAAACATCGGATAGGCAATTCCGCGTATTCCATACATGATTAGCATCATAGAAAAGTTTTTCTGTTCAAGACCGAATGTTAAAAAGCCAATGTGGAAAATAATCCAAAGTACAAAACCTACGATCATCGTACGACGTGGCCCAACTATCTCTGCCAATACTCCTGAAAGCCACGAAGCTATGGCAACAGTGAGCCCATACACAGTAAAGACTAATGAGGCTTGTTGAGTAGAAAACCCTAAATCAACTATATACTTTGATAAAAATGCTTGTTCAATTCCATCTCCAGTCATAAAGAAAGCAATGGCTATATATCCCCAAATTAACGCTATTGGTAAACCAAAGATTTGCTTTGAAGGAGATGCAGTTAAGCTACGATTCATAATGTTTCCTCCTTAAATCCTTTTTATCATTACGCCTTGATTATTGTCTCACGGTTTTGAGCTGTGCCATAAAACCTGCAGGGGACAGGGGAGTTAGCTATCGTTTTAAGTCGATTTGACTTCAGACAGATTAATTGCCGCGTGACCATTTGAAGTGGCGCTTTAGTTTAATACCTTTAATTTAGTTACCGTCTGTTTACAATAATACTTCTACAATCGTATTTATCCCGCCACCTGTAGGAGGGGGAGTATTCGATGGTAGTCGCTCCGCTATAAAACTATACGAGAATGACAAGGGTTCCTAACCTTTGAATGTATTGTTTTTTCTGGGGACCCATTTTTGATCTACGGTATTAAAATAACTTTTAAAGAGCCGACTCCGCTTTTGACCATTTCAAAGCCTTTCTTAAACTCTTCTAGAGGAAGTTTATGAGTAACTACGCCCTCAGTAGGGAGTGCACCAGATGCAATTCCATTAATAACATTTGGATAACAGTATGGTCCTAAGTGTGCACCTAAAATATCAAGCTCTTTACGATCACCTATAATACTCCAATCGACAGTAACCGGACTTGAAAACACACTAAATTCTACAAAGCGCCCAAGCTTTCGGATGGCATGTAAGCCTTGAATAACACTAGCAGGTGCGCCAGTTGCTTCTATATAAACATCACACCCATAACCCTCTGTCATATTTTTAATTTCCTCCACTACATCTATCTTTGAAGGGTTAAGAACGATATCAGCCCCAAATTGTTTAGCAAGTTCTAATCGATCGTCTCGTATATCTAAAACTACTAATGTACCAGGACTTCGCAATTTAGCTGCTGCTACCATTCCTAGTCCAAGCGTTCCAGCGCCTGAGATGACAACAAAATCACCTATTTGAATATTAGCTCGATTTACTGCATGCATTGAACACGCATACGGTTCGATTAGAATAGCTTTTTCAATAGGTAAATCATGTGGAACTTTATGGTTAATGGCATTCACTGGGAACTTCATATATTCCGCCATTCCGCCATTCACATTGAACTGAAAACCGTATATATCATGCTTTTCACACATCCAGTATTGACCGCGCTTACAATATCGACAAGTATTACAAGGTACAATTTGCTCTGAAATAAGGCGGTCTCCAACAGAAAACTCTGTCACGCCTTTACCTACCTTAACTACCGTTCCTACAAATTCATGCCCTGGGATGACTGGAGTTTTTACATAACTAGGCTGACCATCCTCTCCGCCCCAGAACATAGGGGCGCCATCCCAAGCTTTAACATCACCTGCACAAATACCACAAGCTTCTACCTTAATCAGGATTTCACCTGCTTCTGGAGAAGGTACATCCACAGATTCAAGTAAATATTCGCCGGGACCATGGCATACAACGGCTCTCATTTTACTAGCTACATTTGACATGATTATCCTCCTTTGTTGTTATCTATATTTTCAGAAAACATAATATCTACTACTATATTTAAAGATTACTTTGAAGATAGACAACATGGGTTTGTAAATATTCTTCTAGACCATGTCTTCCATCGGCACCACCGATACCTGACTTTTTCCATCCAGCATGGAAACCTTGTATAGCTTCAAAGTTTTCACGATTAACATACGTTTCTCCAAACTCTAATTCCTTGCTTGCACGAATTGTTACATCTAAGTTTTGTGTGAAAATTGAAGATGTTAGACCGTACTCACAATCATTAGCGAGTTTAAGCGCTTCATCTAAGTTATTGAAAGTAGCAATTGGAAGTACAGGACCGAAAATTTCCTGACGCATAATTTCCATTTCATTATTTACATTTACAAGTACAGTTGGTTCATAATAATAACCCTTTTCTTGTGAAGAGCGCTTACCGCCTGTTAAGATCGTAGCTCCATTAGCAACAGCTTCCTGTACCATTTTCTCTACCGATTCGAGTGCATCTTTACTAGAAAGAGGTCCCATAGCAATCTCTTGATTAATTAATGGGTCTCCATAGGTTACCTCGGACATTGCTTGTGTTATCTTATTTATAAAATCATCTGCTATGTCTTTATGAACATAAACACGTTCTGTGCAGTTACATACTTGTCCTGTATTAATGACACGAGAGGCTACAATTGAACGTACTGCTAAATCTAGGTCCGCATCATCCATCACAATAGCAGGTGCTTTTCCTCCCAATTCCAAAGATACTTTTGTAATATTTTCTGCCGCTGCCCGCATAACAGCAGCACCAGCATTGTAGCTTCCTGTTAAACTCACCATTCCTACCTTTGAATTGCCAGCCAACTCTTGTCCAAGTGTCGTTCCGCTACCTGTTACTATATTGATAACTCCTTTAGGCAAGCCTACTTGATCAATGATCTTTGCAAACTCTAACGCATTATTAGGGGATAAATCACTTGGCTTTAGAACAATCGTATTACCTGTGATTAAAGCAGGTGCTGCTTTACGAGCAATTAAGAAAAATGGGAAATTCCATGGTAAAATACCAGCTATAACGCCAATCGGTTCTTTATGAATAAAAATTTGCTCATTTGGTCGATCACTTTGTACGATTTCTCCTTCATATCGTCTTGCCCAGCCTGCCATATAATCTATATAATCTGCAGTAAAGTTAACCTCTGTTTCAGAAAGGGAAAGAGTCTTTCCCATTTCCTCTGATATTGTGCGCGCTAAAATTGGAGCATTTTCACGTATTTCTTTAGAAATTGCTTGTAAGTACAGTCCTCTCTCAATAGACGGAAGTTTTGCCCAATCCTTTTGTGCTTTCTCAGCGGAATCAATTGCTAGTCGTACATCCTCCACAGTACCTTTAGGAACCTCTGAAATAATTTCTTCCGTTGCTGGATTAATGACTTGTGTTTGCTCACCTGAGCTAGAACTAACAAATCGCCCGTTAATGTACATTTGATATTTTCTCATAATCTTTACATCTCCCTGCAAAATGTATTTTCAAAAATAAAAACTAGTTATTTGTGTATCCCTAGAGATTAGGAAAACGACCAGGAACTTTGAATTTTTCCTCGCGTAATTGAACCAATGTTGTTACTTGTTCTTTTGTTAACTCCTTTGGTTTTCCAATTAATGAAGTTAGATAAAGAAGCTTCGCATAAAATTCCATGGACTCCATTTTGAAATAAGCACTCATTAAGTCGATTCCGCAAGTTAGTGCACCATGATTGGCTAATAAAATGGCATCATGATTTTGAAGGTAAGGAACGATTGAATTAGGTAATTCTTCTGTGGAGGGAGTCCCATATTCTGCTATAGGAACTTCTCCTAAAAAAATAGTTGATTCAGGCATTATTTGTTTATTAAGCGGTATCCCGCAAATTGCGAAGGCAGTGGCATATAAGGGATGAGCATGTACAACTGCTGTTACGTCGGGACGTTCCTCATAAACACGTAAATGCATCTTAATTTCCGAGGATGGCTTTGTGTTTAATGAATTTTCCTCCATTAACTCTCCTTGACTATTAATCTTGCATATCATATCTGGGGTCATAAACCCTTTAGAAACTCCTGTCGGGGTACACAAGAAAGAATTTTCTGAAATTTTAACAGAAATGTTTCCATCATTTGCGGCCCCCATGTCTTTCATATACATTCTTTTTCCTATGTCGCATATTTGTTCTTTTAAAAATTGTTCTGAATTATTCATTACAGTTCTCTCCTTACTAATTTCTAAATCTTAGCTAGATTCTATGTCTTTAATTCTTTCTTGTCAACATAAACAGAAATAAATTTCTTTATTTATGTCTGTTTATGTTGTTTTTGGAGTGGGGTGTGGAGTAAAATGAAATAGGGATGGTGAGAATATGATGACTAAATACAGAAAATGCCTAGCTTTTGATTTTGGTGCATCAAGCGGAAGACTAATAGCGGGGGTTTACGATGGAGAAAAGGTCATTTTAGAAGAGATTTATCGGTTTAAAAATGAACCAGTTACAATAAATAATCATTTACATTGGAATCTTGAACTTTTGTATAAACATATAGTAAGTGGGTTAGAAGTGGCTTCAAAGAATATGGTGGAATTTAATAGTATCGGAATTGATACTTGGGGAGTTGATTACTGTCTTTTAAATAAAGAAGGACAACCTATTCATTGGCCATTCCATTATCGGGATACTAGGACAGAAGGTATTTCTTCAAAATTGCCAATTCAATTTGAAGAATTCTATTCTAAAACGGGCATACAATTTTTACCCTTCAATACAGTTTATCAATTATATGCGGAATTCAAAAATAGCCCAGAGCTAAATCGACAGGCTGAACATTTATTGTTTATGCCGGATTTATTTAATTATTTTTTAACGGGAAACAAAAAGACGGAATATACAATTGCATCCACTAGTCAACTACTGAATGTAGAGGGCAAGCAATGGGACTGTGACATTATTAAGAGATTAGGATTTCCTAAACGCCTTTTTCAGGAAATCATTTTCCCTGGCGAGATTTACGGAATGTTAGATAAAAAACATATGAGAAAAATCGGTATGAGTAATTCAGTTCCGGTGATCTCAGTAGGAAGTCATGATACTGCTAGTGCTGTTGCTGGAATACCAATAGAAAATGAAGATAGTGCTTATTTAATTTGTGGGTCTTGGTCTTTATTAGGACTTGAGATCCAAAATCCTATAGTTAATGAAAAATCTTTGAAAGAGTCTTTTAGTAATGAGGGCGGGGTACTAAATTCGATTAGATTTCTTAAAAATATTAATGGCATGTTTTTATTGCAACAATTAAAAAAGCACTATAATGAAATGTTTACAAGAGAATTAGATTTTGCTGATATTATTAATGCTGCGAAGTTATCGAATAAAAACTTTTCTATTAATCCAAATCATGCTTTATTTTTATCACCGGATAATGTCATGGAAGCTGTCGATGCCTATTGCATTTCTACAAACCAAGGCAAACCTGATAATCTAGGTGAATGGGCAATTGCTATCTATAACGGATTAACACAAGAATTTAACAATCAATTACTTAACCTTGAGAGTATTACTGGTAAAAAAATAAAGCACATTCATATGGTTGGAGGCGGTATTCAGGACGAGTTATTATGCCAAATGACTGCTAATGTAACAAACAAGAAAGTAATAGCCGGTCCTGTTGAATCTAGTGTTCTAGGAAATATAATGATTCAACTATATGCTTTAGGAGAGGTCTCAACTCAGTCAGAAATAAGACAGATCATAAAAAAGTCTGTTTCCTTAAAAGTATATGAACCACAAACTTGAAGGTAGTAAGAGTCAGTAAGTTCTAGCATAGTTCTTCAAAATCAAGTAACGTCCTCCTGCCTATTTTGTTTAGAGATTCACTTTCTCTAACAAAAATATCTACGGAAAATTGAATAGTTTAAAGAGAATACACTTTGAAAAAAGCGAAAATTCACGTATCGTTATTGTTATCTAGTAACACGATAAGGAGTTTTCGCTTTGACCTTTTCATTTTTTTAATCGATACTATACTACTGTTACTAATTTTTGTAATTATCTTCTTTCCTAAGTACAATGTGTTATACAAAGTGAAAAATCATCAGATGTACTAGTGGAATAATTTATTTCTTCTCGGTGGAAAATTGGCGATAGCAATTATAGATCTAATCGAATTTTATCGGTTTTCTAACGGGCAGTAATATCATATTCAAAACGAGATAGTTCCTCCGCTGTTGCTTGGAAATTATCGTCTCGACTTTTAAAGGGGAAAATAAAAGGAAAATGGGGATTTATTATGTTACCAAAAGAACGATTGCAAAAAATAATAGATTTAATCCAAATAGAAAAGAAAGTTTATGTCTCTGAACTAAGTCAAAAATTTTCAGTCACAGAGGAAACCATTCGAAGAGATCTTGAGAAATTAGATAAAAAGGGAATTGTATCAAGAACTTATGGGGGGGCTGTAATAAACCGAAACGGCTCAGAGGATTTACCTTTTAATACAAGGACTTCTCTTAATATAGATTTAAAAAAATCAATCGTTTCGAAAATACATCATCTGATTAAAGATGGAGATAAATTAATGGTTGACCCGAGTTCGACAGCGTTAGAATTAGTCAAAGCATTATATGATAAACAAGATTTAACGTTAATTACTAATTCCATAAAAATATTAAATGAGTTTAGTGATTCACACTTTCAAATTATTTCAACAGGGGGAGAGTTGCGAAAAAAATCACTTTCCTTAGTTGGTCCTGCTGCAGAAGCTACCGTTAATAGATATTTTGCAGATATTCATGTATTTAGCTGCAAGGGGATATCGCTGGAACATGGTATTACAGAATCTAATGAGCCGGAAGCGGAATTGAAAAAAATAATGCTTAAAAATTCTAAAATCAATCTCTTGCTAGTAGATCAGACCAAATTTGATAAATCAGCATTTTTAAAGCTTTTTGATCTTAGTGATATCGATGTTCTTGTAACAGACAAAAAACCATCCACAGAATGGATAGAGAAACTGAAAGCAAATGATGTCCAGCTAATATATTGAAAACATTAGTGTATTCAATAAATAAAAAAGAGGGGCTAATAAACAGCCCCTCCCATCATCACACCCAACCAAACGCTCGAGCAACTGTCGCCGTTAGCCAAGTCGCGCCAATAGCAATAACCGTTGGAATTAAAAATGACATAAATGTCCACTTTGGACTTTTTGTTTCTTTATAAATATTGACTAAAGTCGTTCCGCAAGGGAAGTGTAGCAGTGAGAATAACATCATGTTTAAAGCTGTGAGCCACGTCCAGCCTTGGTCGATAAACACTTGTTTTAGCTTCGATAAATCCTCAATTTCTAGCATAGCTCCTTGCGATAAATACGCCATAATTAAGATAGGGATTACAATTTCATTGGCTGGTAGCCCAAGAATAAATGCAGCCATAATAAAGCCATCCATACCAAGAGCCTGACCAAATGGATCTAAAAAGTTAATGAAATGCATTAGAATACTCGTATTACCAACGTAAATATTAGCGAATACCCAAGTCAAAATAGAGGCAGGCGCTGCAACGACAACAGCTCTTTTTAATACATACCATGCTTTATCAAGACTGGCTCTTAAAATTGTATTCCAGAACTTTGGTCTTCGAAATGGTGGAAGTTCCAAAGTGTAATGGGTAGGTACACCCTTTAATGCGGTTTTAGAAAGAACCCAGGACACAGATAATGTCACAACGACGCCCAACATAACAAATCCTATTAAAATGGCAGCTGTTACAAATGTACCTGCTGCACCTGAAAAACCAGTTACCATAAATAATGATGCTAATAAAATAAGTGTTGGCCATCTTCCGTTGCAAGGAACAAAATTGTTCGTTAAAATGGCTAACATTCGTTCCCGAGGAGATTCTATTATTCTCGTTGACATGATAGCAGCGGCATTACAGCCAAAGCCCATTGCCATTGTTAATGATTGTTTCCCGTGTCCACCAGCTCGTTTGAATAAACGGTCCATATTAAATGCTACACGTGGTAAATAACCGTAGTTTTCTAATAGAGCGAACATAGGGAAGAATATAGCCATTGGCGGCAGCATAACACTAATAACCCATCCTGTACCTCTAAATAGCCCAAGCACTAAAACACCATGTAACCATTCGGGTGCGTGCATCGCTTCAAAAAGAAAGGTTAGCTTACCTTCTAGATAGCCAAATAAGTTTGCTAACATATCTGATGGTACGTTTGCCCCAGCGATAGTAATGTAAAAGACAGTCCCTAGTAAGATAAGCATAATAGGGAATCCCCAAATACGGGATGTGAAAATTTCATCTAATTTATCAGATCTGTACATTGCAGGTTGCTGTGATACTACTTTTTTACATAAAGATTTGCTTTTAGTATAAATATCACTAACGATTTCATCTCGAATATCCTCATTCGAAACCTCGTTCACTTCAGCTAAAATAGCCTTAAGTGAATTATGATTTAACACTGACTGGGACTCCATTCGTTCTCACCTCGTGCTGTTTATTATGATGTTGTAGTTTTAAGATTAATTCCTCATCACCATCAAGTAAGCGAAGGGCAACCCATCTCGATGGATATTTTTCATCAAAATAACCTTCTAATTTCGATTCAATCTTTGTAATGGCTTCCTCTATTTCTTTCGAATATGTCATACGATACGGCGTTGTAACAATTTGCCCCTTCACCAGTTGACTTAACGTATCGAGCAATTGTTGAATCCCTTTTTTATTTCTTGCTGATATTTTGACAACAGGGACTCCTAGCTCACGAGCCAATTTCTTGTCATCAATTCGGATCCCTTTTTTCTCAGCTTCATCGATTAAATTGATACAAATGATAACATTATTCGTCATTTCTAAAACTTGGAGTGCAAGATTTAAATTTCTTTCTAATGATGTTGCATCGAGCACAACGATCGTTGCATCCGGCTGGTCAAAAATAATATAGTCTCTTGCGACTTCTTCATCAGCTGAATTGGAAAATAAAGAATAGGTCCCGGGTAAATCCACGAGTACATATTGCTCTCCGTTATGTTCAAAAGAACCTTCTGCATGAATAACCGTTTTCCCGGGCCAGTTTCCAGTGTGCTGCTTCAATCCCGTTAATGTATTAAACAATGTACTTTTACCGGTATTTGGGTTACCTGCTAAAGCAATTCGATTTATCCTCACTTTGTATTCCTCCTAACAATTTCGCCTAAAATCATAGAGCTTTCATCATTGCGTAATGCAATCGTTGTATTGCTTACACGATAAGCGACAGGATCTCCTAAAGGACTTTTACGTAGAACGAAGATTTCTGCGCCTTTTACAAAGCCTAAATCTAATAATCTCCTTCTTAAAGGACCCTTAATGTTTATTTCTTTTATTAAAAAGCAATCTCCAAACGAGCATTTAGAAAGAGGTATCAATGTTTTTTCCATACGAATTTTTTATTCCTTTCTATAATAATATTTCCCGAACGTCATATTGTTTCTCTAAGGAAACTTTATTAATGATTATGCCTGTTTTATGACAATTGTCAATAGTTTTCTGAAATCTTTTTGAAAGAACGTGATAAAAGAGCGTCCTAATGAAGGAAATGATGGCACATTTATATTGGGCTAAGAAGTGTTGAAAAATGGGGAGTTGTTTAGCATACAAAGCGAGCAAAGTTTTGATGTAAGGATATGAAAAGTTTTTCTTTATGAGGGGTTCGTTATAAGTGTCTATAGATAAGAGGGGATCCGCTTTGAAGAGGCAATAGCGGAGCAAAAAAATATATTAAACCCTCTGCTACTAAAAAGTATCGGCAGAGGGTCATGATTTTTCTATTAGGAGATCACTCTTGGATTAGGAATGAAGCAGAGGAATTTGTTTGAATGAAAGTACGATTTCCTTCTACTGTATAATCAGCTGGTACTGGTTTGCCAAAAGTATTGGTACGAACGATGGAGGCATTCGGTGATAAATTATTAATAATAATTTCCATGTTCGCCTCAAATTCAACTGGTTTATCATTTAATGTTGCCTGGAATGTAATACGATTCGATTTTTTTGTAATGCTAATTTCCATAACACCAGTATCTTCATTAAGAAGAGTTCCTAGTGGTGGAATAATCACAGTCATGTTCGATTTTGTCGTTA
This sequence comes from Lysinibacillus zambalensis, assembly GCF_040183165.1. NCBI lineage: Bacteria > Bacillati > Bacillota > Bacilli > Caryophanales > Bacillaceae > Lysinibacillus > Lysinibacillus zambalensis. Next base: position 24,424 of record NZ_JBEGDG010000029.1, on the reverse strand, counting down.
AAACGAAGCGATCTGCACTATTTTCCGTGTCTGCAACGTTGATTTTTGCTGTATAGGTATTTTTGTTTTTCGTCATAGCTGTAGTTTTACCTGGTACGGCTGCTATATCCGATGAAATTGGCTTTTTCGACCCGTTCCCTTTAGGTAAATCATATTTTCCATTCACAAAGTCTACTAAAGTCCAGACATTTGGTACAAGCTGCTGCTGCACAGGTGTTAAAGCCTCGAAGGCTGTTTTCGCTGCCTGTACATCTTGAGCAGTAGACGTTTTAGGCGATAAAGCTGCAATAGCGTTTTCTACTTCCTTAGCTGCCGCCTTATCCTTCGCAACAAGCTGTTCAGCATCTACTAACATCTTTTCGATACCAGCAGGTAAATAGACGTATGAATATCTTCGAAGTGCATTAAGCTCAGCTCTAGCGTCCGCTACATCCTGATGGAAGGTAATGCGAGAAGAATTTAATAATTGGATTTTATTGACCACTTGATCGATAGATGTATTGGGCGTGATATAGGATGTCAGTATTTTTTGTGATTCCGGGCTCACAAAGGATTTTTGGGCTGCATTTAACGTATTGTACCAATCTTTCGTTTCCACAACATTTTGGTAGTAATTAATGGAAGTTGATTCCACTGAAGCTAATTTCTCTTCAATTTGGTCAGCAAGCTTACGATACGCAACTTTTGTCTGACGATGATTTGACAGCGTAGAATAATTTGTAACATATTGTTTTTCCGTTTCAGTTAACTTATCGTAGGCTTTATTGGCTGCTTCTAAATTTGTTTGGAACGAAGCTGTTGTATCATTAATATTTGAAATAAGCCAAACAACATTCGAAACGTTAGCGTTGTAGTAATAATAATCGTATATGTAAGCAGTTTTTGAATGGCCAGTAATAGTAGCAGCTGATGCTGACGTAGTAGGTGCAGTATAGATTAGTGAAGGGACCGCAACTAGGGCTAGTAAGGCCAATTTTCTTTTGTTTTTCATAATACGGGAAACCTCCTATTGGTTTTGGATAAGTGTGATGGGTAATATGTAGGTCTTTTACCCTGTGTGAAACCTTTGATTGTCTTGTGAAATGGTTTATTATTTACCTGCCGAAAAGAGTCGTGTCTAGACAGTGATTTCCTAATATATGTTGGTAAACCAATTTTATCATATCTTAGGATTTTTTCATGTATATTTTAAGTGAATAGGTAGATTGATTATGTAATTTTTAAATACTTTGTGTCTTATGTACTTATGAAAAATATGAATGGAAAGCAAGTCCCTTTTTTAAGAGAGAGGGATAGGACCTACCAACTAATGGATAAACTCCCGGAACAGACAGTTAGAAACCTCATACGAAGGGGAGAGTTTGTTATAATGAATTTAATAAGGAGCGGGGGTGTTTTATTTGCAACAAAACTGGCAGAAGGTAGTTGTTGAAAAGCTAGCCTTGGCTGTTAATCCAGCGTTTGTTATTGTTTTTGGTTCTTATGCGAAGGGTTTGGAACGTGAAGATAGTGATTTGGATATTGCATATTTTACAGATAAACCGCTCTCAGGTTATGAACGTTTTCTATTAGCTGGAGAAATTGCGCAGTCTTGTAATGTGGATGTCGATTTAATTGATATGAAATCAATTGATACAGTGTTTGCGGCACAAATTTATTCGAGTGGTAGAATCATTGATTGCCAAGATGAAAGCACCTTTGTGAAGGAACGAATGAAAACTCTATCAATGTATGTGACATTAAATGAACAACGTGCAGGAATTCTGAAAGCAATTGAAGAGAGGGGTAATGTCTATGGCGAATAATGATGTTATTTTAAATAAAATTGCAACAATCGAACGCTGTGTGAACCGTGTTAACGAGGTGTATTGTGATAATCCAGAGAATTTGCAAGACATCACGAAACAGGATAGTATTATTTTGAATATCCAACGTGCGTGTGAAGCTAGTATTGATTTGGCGATGCATATTGTTAGTGAATTAAAGTTTGGTCTGCCTAAAACGAGCCGCGAAGCATTTAAGTATCTTGAGGAAAATGAAATTATTGACCATGCATTGGCTAAAACATTAATGAATATGGTTGGGTTTCGAAATATTGCTGTGCATGATTATCAAGCTATCGATTTAGATATACTTCAAGCAATTATTAAGAATCATTTAAATGATTTTAAAGCCTATACAGAGGCAGTATTGCTTATATAAAAGAAACAACAGGCTATATAGTATAGAAACTTCCTAGCCTGTTGTTATGTAGTGTAAAACGGATAGAATCGTGGAAGTGACGGATAGACTCATCAAAGCGACGGAAAGAACCGCCGAAGCGACGGATAGGCTCATCAAAACGACGGAAAGAACCGCCGAAGCGACGGATAGGCTCATCAAAGCGACGGAAAGAACCGCCGAAGCGACGGATAGAAATCAAAGCGACGGAAAGAACTGCCGAAGCGACGGATAGAAATCGAAGCGACGGATAGACTCATCAAAGCGACGGAAAGAACTGCCGAAGCGACGGATAGACTCATCAAAGCGACGGATAGAACTGTCGAAGCCGACGCCACGATTCCAGAGGTATAATTGATTTTTTGAGTTTGAAAAGGACTTGGCTTAGTGCCAAGTCCTTTCAATTTTTTTATTGTTTACCTGAACTTTGAGCATCTTTATAGATGTCGATCGCCTTGTTTAATTTGTTAATAGCCTCTGTCACTTCGTACGAAGAGGCATAGACGTTACTGGCAACGGATTGAGCGTGTTGAACTGCTTTTTCTAGACTGCGTTTTTCTCTTTCTGTTGTCCATAGTTCATAATAAGGGATATCAGAGCCATCGCCATTCGCAGAAACTTTTACATACTGAACAGAATTAATGAGTGATGTTAACCAAGATTTATCAACGTAATGCCAATGATTCACACCAGATTTATAATTACTCCTATAAGTTGAAATGGCATTATATAAATATTGATAGGCATACGAAATATCCGACTGAGACGATGAGCTATTGTTTGCAATACCTTGTGCGTATGAAACAGCAGAAACTAGAGCGTCTTTTTCACTTTGCGTCGTCCAAACTACATTGTAGGATAATTCAGATCCATTTACAGAAACGGTTACATACTGAACAGAGTTAATAAGTGAAAAAAGGGAAGATCGATCGGCATTATATTGATAAGTGCCATATTTTTGTGCATTCTTATAAATTGTGATGGCGTAGTTCAAATTGCTAATTGCATTTGTAATATCAGACTGTGTTGCATAGTAATTATTTACAACATATTGAGCAGATGAAACGGCAGAGGTTAGAGCATCCTTCTCACTTTGAGTTGTCCAAGGTTCATAAGAAGCTACATCATTACCATTGTTCCAAGAAACCTTTACATACTGAACAGAATTGATCATCGATTGTAGTGAAGACTTATCACCATAAACATATTTTGTTCCGCTTTTTTGCACAGCACGATAAACGTTTAATGCATTTTTGTACTGTGTAATCGCATTGTTTACTTGTTCCTGAGAAGCGTAAGAATTATTAACTACTGTTCTTGCGCTGCTTACGGCTGATTCGAATGTTGTACGTTCAGCCTGCGTTGTCCATTTCTCAGTTACTGAAATGTCATATCCATTAACAGATACTGCAACGTATGGAGGTGAAGCTACTAAATTACTAAGCTCCGTTTTATTTAAAACAGGTAATGTCACAGAGGCTTTTTTATCATCCACCTGCACTTTGTTAATTAGATGCCCCGAATTTAATGCCACCTTTGCCCCATGTTTGACAACCACTTGCTCAATTGTGCCTTTTCCGTAAAGGGTGAAATCTTTCTCAACATCGATAGTTAGTTTATCAACATTGGCCGTTACTTCAAATGCAGTAACTTTACCAACTACGTCGACTTTCGAAATAGATTTGTCAGAAGTCACACTCACTTTAGTACGTTTTAAGTTAATGTTTGGAGATTTAATATCTTTTAAAGAAACATTTAACCAATTACTATTTTTAGTCAATAAAGGTCTAAAAGTAATTGTATCCCCAATAGCAACGTCATCAATTGTAATGGCCTTCTTCACACGATTCGTTACGATAAGCTCCTCTTCAATAGTGACATTTTGAACTTTTACATAATCCGCATTTACAGTTAGGCTTCCATCAATTTGCGCATCGCCGCCATCAAAATTTAACGCTTTATTTTTTGTTCCACCTTTAGTTAGTGTTAGTGATGTAATACTTGTAATTTCACCGTTCTTTACGACAATAGTAGCTGCAGCATTCGCCAATGCAGCATTATTGGATGTGTTTAAGAGGGGCTTCAATGACTTACTAATTTTAAATTGGCCATTGGATGTGCGTACTTTATCATTAGCGATGCTGGTAATAGTAACATTTTGTCCCTTTGTTTTGGCTGCAGCTACTTGCCCGTCGATTTGAACTGAGTGGTTTAAAGATACATCATTAGAAGTGGCATTCGCAGTTGATACAGGCACAATTAAGGTTGCTGTAATAGCGGTAGCCATAAAAGTAGAAAATACTTTATTCTTCATTTCTTGTCGCTCCAATCATTGTATTTAATGGATAATATATCATATATTTCTTCAGTTTAGTGCGCGAATGGGGTATTTTACTATATTAATTTAATGAAATAATAGGCCTTTTTCCTTCAATTATTTTAATAACTCGTAGTTTGAGAGGGTAAATCATCCTTCCAAGAGCCTTTGCTATTGTTTGAACATGATGAAAAAGACAGGATGAGTGAACGCTGAAGTACATTGACCGAGTTTACAAACAGCACTACTATAGGAGAGGAAAGGGGGACAACACTATGGTGTATCTCGGTATGATTTTCTTTCAAATTGTCGCTCCGATTTTAGTGCTTCTAGTACTTGGCGCAGTTTTACAAAGGAAATTTCGTTTTAATTTAAAGGCGCTATCTCAACTTATTACATACTGCTTTATGCCAGCAGCTGTTTTTGTGAATTTATATGAAACGAGTATAGAATTGTCTGTACTTGGGGAAGTTGCGTTTTTTATTCTACTCTTTATCGGAAGCCAAATGGTCCTTAGTCACTTTCTAGCAAAGGGGCTCGGTTTAGTAAAAACAGAGGCTGCGGTGTTTAAAAATAGCGTTGTCCTTATTAATTCAGGCAACTATGGTATTCCAGTTGCCCAAATGATTTTCGTGACTCAGCCGATTGGGGTAGCGATTCAAGTTATTCTCGTTATATTTCAAAATATGACGACGTATACTTACGGCTTGTACAATTTAATTTCTTCAACAAAATCAGGTATGTCAATTTTGAAGGATTTCCTCAAAATGCCTATTATTCATGCACTTATTATTGGCGTTACTATGAACTATTTTAATATCCCTATACCGCAGTTCGTAAAAATTCCGATAGACCATGTGGCAGATGGCTTTATCGCTGTAGCATTAATAACTTTAGGGGCACAGCTATCCCAACTTGAAATAAAATCTATGTTTAATAAGATGGTATACATTAGTTGTTTTACACGATTAATCATAGGGCCTGCCGTAGCATTGCTTATCATTTTTGCTCTTGGTCTTGACGGTGTCGTGGCACAATCACTTTTTATAGCTAGTTCGTTCCCGACATCGCGAAATAGTTCCAGTCTGGCATTAGAATATGACGTAGAATCGGCAACTGCTGCACAAACAGTTTTATTTTCAACGATTGTGAGCTGTATTACAGTGACAATTGTGATTTATGTAGCGGAGTTGTTGTTTACCTAATGGCTAGGTGCTCATTTGATTGTCCATAGTTGATAAAAACTAAAATTGTTCCGATAAAATGAGATTTTGTTCCGATAAATCTTCAAAGCATATGAACTCATCAGATAACGTGAAGTTGTGCGCCAAAGTCTAATCTGACGCTGATTCTTGATGAATGTGCCAAAAATAATCAAATGAAGCTTCCATCTATTAGCAATATCTGCTACACTAGCATCAAACTTAATAGTATTAACTAGGGGAGTCTGATGAGTCAGGCTGAGAGGGAAACGCATAGAGGTTTCTTGACCCTTTGGACCTGATCTGGCTCATACCAGCGTGGGAAAGTTAACCATTATTGCACACTACGTTATTTGCAATAACTATACCTTTACATTCTTAGCCGGATCCAAAATTTTTTTGGATTCGGCTTTTTGTCTTCATTCAGCAGAAGACTCCTATCTTTCCAGGTGATGAAATGTATGCGGTGAAGCTTCCTAACTAGTAGGTGCCCAAACGCCTGCTGAATGAAGACAAGCCTCCGGCGGATGTCACGGATTTTAAAAGGAATGAATTGTGCGGGCACAATTCAAAATCCGGACGCAATTACGCCAAGGCGAAATTGATTTTTGTTGGGTGAGCTAGATTCGGTCCTTATATTAATATAAAAGGGAGCGAAGTAGTTTATGACAACAATTAGCGAAAAGAATATTACGATTATGTCAAGTTTTGAAGGAAGTAAAAAAGTTTACGTAGAAGGTTCTCGACCAGATATTTTAGTGCCAATGCGTGAGATTGCCTTGAGTCCGACGACAGGAAGCTTTGGTGAAGAGGAAAATGCACCAGTGCGTGTTTATGATACGAGTGGCCCGTACACTGAACCTGCACATAAGGTGGATATTACGAAAGGATTGCCAGCTTTACGTAGTGCATGGATCAAAGAACGAGGTGACGTTGAGGAATACGAAGGTCGTACGATCAAGCCAGAAGATAACGGATTCCGCAAAGCTGATGATCCACGAATGAATGAAAATGTGTTTCCGGATTTATCTAGAAGGCCTTTACGTGCGAAAAAAGGCAAAAATGTAACGCAGCTTCACTATGCACGAAAGGGAATTATTACTCCAGAAATGGAGTTTGTAGCGATTCGTGAAAATATGGATCCCGAGTTCGTGCGCTCAGAGATAGCGGCGGGGCGTGCAATTTTGCCATCTAATATTAATCACCCTGAGGCAGAGCCAATGATTATTGGACGCAACTTCCACGTGAAAATTAACGCCAATATTGGAAATTCAGCGGTGTCATCCTCTATTGCAGAAGAGGTAGAAAAAATGACGTGGGCTACACGCTGGGGTGCTGATAACATTATGGATTTATCGACGGGTAAGCATATTCATACGACGCGTGAATGGATTATCCGTAATGCTGCGGTGCCAGTAGGAACGGTGCCGATTTATCAAGCGCTAGAAAAAGTAAATGGTGTGGCAGAGGATTTAACGTGGGAGGTGTATCGTGATACGTTAATCGAACAAGCAGAGCAAGGTGTAGATTACTTCACGATTCATGCAGGGGTATTGCTACGCTATGTGCCATTAACGGCTAATCGTGTAACTGGCATAGTGTCTCGAGGAGGCTCGATTATGGCGCAATGGTGTTTATATCACCATCAAGAGAGCTTCTTATATACTCATTTTGAAGAAATCTGCGAAATTATGAAAACCTATGATGTTGCCTTCTCTTTAGGTGATGGTTTACGTCCTGGTTCTATTGCAGATGCAAATGATGAGGCTCAGTTTGCGGAGCTGGAAACGCTAGGGGAATTAACGCAAATTGCCTGGGAGCATGATGTACAGGTGATGGTAGAAGGACCAGGGCATGTGCCGATGCATCTTATTAAAGAAAATATGGACAAGCAGTTAGAGGTATGTAAGGAAGCTCCTTTCTATACGTTAGGACCACTAACGACAGATATTGCTCCGGGCTATGATCATATTACATCAGCCATTGGAGCTGCAATGATTGGTTGGTATGGTACGGCAATGCTATGTTATGTAACGCCTAAAGAGCATCTTGGCTTACCAAATCGTGATGATGTTCGTGTGGGGGTTATTACGTACAAAATTGCTGCACACGCTGCTGATTTAGCGAAAGGGCATCCGGGGGCACAGCAACGTGATGATGCACTATCTAAGGCACGCTTTGAATTCCGCTGGCGCGATCAATTCAACCTTTCGTTAGATCCAGAGCGTGCAGTCGAATATCATGATGAAACATTGCCAGCAGAAGGAGCAAAAACTGCGCACTTCTGTTCAATGTGCGGACCTAAGTTTTGTAGTATGAAAATCTCACAGGATATTCGTACTTATGCAAAAGAAAAAGATCTAAATACGACTGAAGCTATCCATAAGGGTATGCAGGAAAAGGCGAAGGAATTTAAAAAGGCGGGCAGTCAAATTTATCAATAATTATTAGACTAGGCTCGTGTTTTTCATAGGCACGAGCCTTATTTTGGTTCATCATCAAGAGGGGGCATGTATATAGGTTGATTTCCTTTCCGGTGATGCGCTCTCATTTTGTCATTAAGATAAAAAAACTCCATGTGAGGTCGCCCTTCACATGGAGTAAAAAGTTGGATTTGGATATCAATAATAGTTGGAATATGTGGAGAATTAAACGTTAGTTGGTTGTTTCACGTATGGATTTGTAAGATCCATACCTTCTAATGAAAGACCCATAGCTTTTGCTACACCTTCACCATATGCTGGATCAGCTAAATAGCAGTGAAGAATATGACGACGTTTAATGAACTCTTCAACTGATGCCATATCATTAGCAGTATTTTCGAATAGGCGTTGTTGCTCTTCGGCAGTCATTAGGCGGAATAATTTACCTGGCTGTTCGAAGTAGTTGTTGTCATCTTCACGGAAGTCGTGGATACCAGCATTACCGTCGATACGTAATTCAGGCTCTTTATAGTCTAAATTATGCTCCCATTCACCATAGCTATTTGGTTCATAGCCTAAAGTTGAACCAAGGTTGCCATCGAAACGCATAGCACCGTCGCGGTGGAATGTACGGAATGGGCATTTTGGTGCGTTCACAGGAAGCATGTAGTGGTTCACACCTAAACGATAGCGTTGTGCATCTCCATATGCAAAAATACGAGCCTGTAACATTTTGTCTGGAGAGAAGCTAATACCAGGGATAATGTTAGATGGTGCAAAGGCAGCTTGTTCAACTTCTGCAAAGTAGTTGTCCGCGTTTTTGTTTAACTCGAATTCACCTACAGGAATTAATGGGAAGTCTTTTTTATACCATACCTTTGTTAAGTCAAACGGGTTATATGGTAATTCACGAGCTTGTTCCTCTGTCATAACTTGGATGGACATTTTCCATTTAGGGAAATCGCCATTTTCAATTGCTTCATATAAATCGCGTTGTGAAGATTCGCGGTCATTACTGATTACTTCAGCAGCCTCAGCACCAGTTAAGTTTTTAATCCCTTGCTCTGTACTAAAGTGGAATTTAACCCATACGCGCTCATTTTCTTCATTAATAAAGCTATATGTGTGAGAACCGAAACCATGCATATTGCGGTAACCAGCTGGAATACCACGGTCAGACATTACGATTGTTACTTGGTGAAGCGCCTCAGGTAATGAAGTCCAGAAATCCCAGTTTGAATTAGCGTTTTTCATATTTGTACGTGGGTCACGTTTTACCACGTGATTTAAATCTGTAAAGTGTAAAGGATCACGGAAGAAGAATACAGGTGTATTGTTACCAACTAAATCCCAGTTACCTTCTTCAGTATAGAACTTAAGTGCAAAGCCACGAATATCGCGCTCAGCATCTGCTGCACCACGCTCACCTGCAACTGTAGAGAAGCGTGCGAACATTTCAGTCTTTTTCCCAACCTCTGAGAAAATTTTTGCTTTAGTATATTTAGTAATATCATGCGTTACAGTGAAAGTACCGAATGCACCTGAACCTTTAGCGTGCATACGACGTTCAGGAATAACTTCACGGTTGAAGTTTGCTAATTTTTCAACTAACCATACATCCTGAAGAAGTAGAGGACCACGAGGACCTGCTGACATTGAATCATGGTTGCTTACTACTGGAGAGCCACCTGCTGTTGTAAAACGACGGCTACGATCATTTTTGTTTGTCATATTAGTTTACCTCCTAAAGAAAAATTGTGAGTCAAACTCTTCAACAATAACTATAACAAATGTAAAATAGAATTGCTAGTAAATTATAATTATTATTGTTAAAGAATATTTACATTAAGATACAAACTATAAATATATGCTAGATTTAAAGGGGTTATGACTAACCTTTACCACAAATTAAGTTTTTTTAAACATTTTTGAGGATTATTTAACTTCTTTCAAATGAATTCTTTTGTTTATTTATTCTTATTGAAAATATGATAATTGAAAATAATACTAGATAATGAGATCGCGCGTGTGAAGATAAGCCTTCTCTCTCTACACTTTTGCACAAGTTCTCAGTTAGAACGGAAATGAACTCCACGCTGTTGATATGCCTTTTCAAGTTTTACGATAACGATTAGGCGTAATGCCGATGTGCTGTTTAAAAATTTTAATGAAATAATTTGAATCTTCGAAACCATTTAAATAGGCAATTTCACTAATAGCAAAATCAGTTTCTACTAGCATTTTTGTGGCATTATGAATCCGGACCTGTTGCAGGTAGCGTTTAAGTGGCAAGCCTTGCTTCTTTGAAAAGATCGTACTTAAATAATTGGGACTAATCCCTAATTTATGAGCAACGTAAGGTAAAGATAACCCGCTATCCTGAAATTGTTGGTCGATAATTTCTATGGCCAGTTCTACATAGTCAGCTCGTTTCTCCATACGTGCCTCACGGGCCAATTCAATCAGTTTTTGTGTAAATGATATGATGCCATTTTGAATGGTATAAAATATAGGATGCTCAATAATTAAATGAAAAAGCTGACGATAATTTTGCTCAATTGCAGCTTTCTCATGTAATTTATACTTCAGCATAAAGCGTCGAATTTGTGCTAAGACACTTGTTAGATGTATACGTAAATCATCCTGCTCGTAATAAATTCCTTCATTAAATAGTCGATATAAAAATGCTTTAACAGCTTCAATATTCCCGTCCTCTAAACTGCTTATTAATAATTGTTGCTCTTCGGGTGATAGTAAAGGATCGAAGGGCTGTGTCTTCAGCTGCTTACTCGTATAAAAAATATGCCCATAACCTTCGTAAAAACTTTGACGAAGTGCACGCTTCGTTAATGTATACATATTCTTCATAGTTGTAGGTTCCCCATCGTAAATACCGATATTTAAAGAACTATTACTTATTGATCGCCATTCCTTGATTAATGTACGAGCATCTTTCTCCACAATTTTTAAATCATCTGTTTGGAATAAGCAGACGATTCTATCGGACAAAGGATAAATCTTTATATGATAATAAATAGGCGTTTGCTGAAGCCAGTTGTAAAGTTTTTTTAACATGTCGGAATGCTCTGGCTCGATCATGGTAAAATGTATATTTGTCTCTAAGGAACTTGTTTTACTACCTAGAAATAGTTGATAGTAAAAGGATTCCTCAGTAGCTTCTTGATATACTGTCTTTGCTTTTGGTGTCTGAAGGGAGATAGCAGTGAGTTTTTGCTTTAATATTTCTAAATCAATTGGTTTAACGAAGAGATGTGCGACCTGTAAATCGATTGCCTTCAATGCATTTTTAAATAATGGCTCTGTCGTCATAGCTAAAATAGTCCCTGAATGTTTTTTTAGAGTACGAAAGAGTGCAATTAAACGATTATTCGAGAATAGGTCAATATTCAACAGGATGACCTCGGGCTCAAATTGCTGGATACTTTGAAGTGCTTCATTAATAGTTGTACCTATTTCAATGGTTACATCACCAGGATAATATGTATGTAAAAACCAACTAATGCCTGAAAGTTCAGCGGAGTCCCTGTCAATTAATAACAACCTCATAACAACCAACCTTCCATAAAATTATCTAGTTTCTTAAAAAAATACGATTATATTATTAAAATAACAAAAAATATGAAATAATTCATGTTTTTTCTTTTAAAATTCCCTATTTTCTGAAAAAAGTAGTTAGTACAATGTGATTAGAGTGATTGCTAGCTTTCTTTTTTCGACGAAAGCGAAGTGTCAGCCTCGTTATACTAAGGAAAATTGGATTTAAAGCATTTTTACATAGCTACAATGGGAACGGGGGATGTGTATGAAGTCTAACATCGAACTAGATGGCAAGACATTAACAAGACAGCTAATAAAGGAAATTGTAAACGGTCATGCAACGGTTACGCTATCTGCAGACAGTATGGAACGTATCCGTTTAAGTAGGGAACGAATTGAAAAACGTTTAGCTGAGGGGCAAACCATTTATGGTGTGAATACAGGTTTTGGAAAGCTAAGTAATATAAAGATTGAAGAGGAAGACATTGAGCTTTTACAGTTGAATTTATTACGCTCAGATGCGACAGGTGTTGGTGTACCGTTTCCAACAGATGTTGTACGCGCCATGATGGTTTTACGTGCTAATGCTTTAGCTCGAGGTTTTTCAGGAATTCGTCTAGAAACAGTGCAGTTGTTATTGGATTTTATTAACAAGAGAGTACATCCGATTGTACCGTCTCAAGGTTCAGTTGGTGCAAGTGGGGATTTAGCGCCGTTATCACATTTGGCTTTAGTGCTAGTAGGTGAAGGGAAGGCGGAGTTTAATGGAGAGGTTATGGGCGGTAGTGAGGCGTTACGGCAAGCTGGACTAACGCCGGTGCGACTACAAGCTAAGGAAGGGTTAGCGCTTGTAAATGGTACACAAGCAATGACAGGAATCGGTGTTTTAACCGTGAACGAGGCAGAGCGTATGGGGCTAGCGGCAGATATGGCAGCGAGTTTAACGCTTGAGGCACTGAAAGGGATTACTTCCGCATTTGATCCAGCGCTTTTGGCGGTAAGACCACACCCAGAATTAGAGCTTGTAGGTGGACGAATCCGCAAGTGGCTTGAAGGAAGTAAACGTGTAACAAAGCAAGGTGAAATCCGTATGCAAGATGCCTATTCACTACGTTGTATTCCGCAAGTACATGGTGCTTCATGGCAATCATTTTTCTATGCGGAGGACCGCGTGCAAATTGAGATGAATGCAACGACAGATAATCCGATTGTTTTAGAAAATGGAGAAGTATTGTCTGGGGGACATTTCCACGGTCAACCAATTGCATTGGCGATGGACTTTTTAAAAGTCGGTGTATGTGAGTGGGCGAATATTTCGGAGAGACGTACAGAACGAATGGTTAATCCTCAGCTTAATGAAGGTTTGCCGCCATTTTTAGCGACAAATCCAGGTATTGAATGTGGACTAATGATTGCTCAATATACAGCAGCCTCTATCGTATCTGAAAACAAAGTATTGGCACATCCTTCAAGCGTGGATTCTATACCGACGTCAGGTAACCAAGAGGATCATGTGAGCATGGGGACAACATCAGCTCGCCAAGTACGTCAAATCGTACACAATGCCGCTCGTGTCATTGCAATAGAAATGATTTGTGCATCTCAGGCGATCCATTTAGATAAAGCGGAAGAGCAGTTATCTCCCACAACGCGAAAGTTTTTAGAAAAAGTGCGTGAGTTTTGCCCGCCACTGTTAGCAGATCAACCTATCGGCGATGAAATTGAAGCGCTTTCAGAGTATTTATTAACGAGTGATGTTCTATTAAATGAGTATAAGTAAATTTTAAAGCAATAACTTCCTAGAGAAAATCCAAAAAATCCTTTAACTAGTTTTGACGACTTAGAGATTTCTTTCAGAAAAAGCACTTACATCGGAGGGAGTAGTATGGAATTTCATCAACGAGAGCTGGAGCGAGATTCGCAATTTCGAATCTCCTCCGCTATTAAGATGTTTATCTGTAGTATAGTCGGAATATTCAGCTTTTTTGTATCGTTTGAATGGCGAGGTAAGGATTCCATTTTAATTGATCACATCGTAAGTTTTATTCGCACCGAAGCGCCACTGCTTGTAACTGCATATGTGCTCATAATGCTTGTAGGTGGAGCGATTCATCCATTCCTAACAAAGAAATGGAATAAGTCGACCGTCAATATTGTGATGTCAATCCTTAAAGTGGGCGGTATGATTGCAGGGATTTTGTTAATTTTCAATATAGCACCAGCGTGGCTAGCGGATGAAAGTATTGGACCGTATTTACTGGAGAAGCTTGTTAAGCCGGTAGGCATATTAATTCCGATCGGGTCTTTGTTTTTAGCGCTTCTAGTTAGCTACGGATTGCTTGAATACATCGGTGTTTTAGCACAGCCGTTTATGAAACCTGTTTTTAAAACATCAGGACGTTCAGCAGTGGATGCAGTAGCCTCATTTGTCGGCAGTTATTCGGTTGGATTGCTGTTAACAAACCGTCTTTATATGGAAGGTCGCTACACAGCGAAGGAGGCCGTGATTATTGGAACAGGCTTCTCGACTGTATCTGTCACGTTTATGGTTGTCATTGCGAGTACGTTGGATATGATGCAGCATTGGAATGCGTTTTTCTGGGTGTCACTCGTTGTAACATTCTTGGTCACTGCGTTAACGGTACGCCTTTATCCGATTCGTTCCATGAAGGACGAATACTACGAGGGCGCGACGCCGATGCCAGAAAAGATAGTTAAAAAGGGGCGTTTTAAAGAAGCGTGGCGTCAAGCGATGGAGGCTGTTGATCAAAATCCGCCTATGACTAAAATTTTATGGGCGAATTTAAAGGATGGCTTCATCATGACGATGGGGGTTATGCCATCGATTTTATCGGTTGGTCTTTTAGGACTTGTGCTTGCAACATATACACCTATTTTTGATTGGCTTTCGTATATTTTTGTACCATTCACATATGTACTGCAAATTCCAGAACCATTTTTAGCGGCAAAAGCGCTGTCATTATCGTTAGCAGAAGTATTTTTACCGGCACTTGTTGTCACACAGGCAGCGCTTGTGACGAAATTTATTGTGGCAGTTGTATCAATTTCGGCAATTTTGTTCTTTTCGGCTGTCATACCACTTATTTTATCAACTGAAATTCCGGTGACATTGCGCCAAATTGTAACCATTTGGTTTGTGCGTGTCGTATTAACTTTAATCATCGTAACACCAATAGCATTTTTACTATTTTAAAGGAGCGTGTTTTTTATGGTAGTCAAAACAAATATTCGTGCACCACGTGGGAATGAATTATCTTGTAAAGGTTGGACACAAGAAGCTGCAATGCGTATGTTAATGAACAATCTAGATCCTGAAGTAGCAGAAAATCCGGATGAGCTTATCGTCTATGGTGGAATAGGTAAAGCGGCACGTAATTGGGAGAGTTATGAGCAAATTATCGCGTCATTAAAAGAATTAGAAAATGATGAAACACTTCTTATTCAATCAGGAAAGCCGGTAGCTGTATTCCGTACACATGAACATGCGCCGCGTGTATTAATTGCAAATTCTAATTTAGTACCGTCGTGGGCAAATTGGGAGCACTTCTATGAGTTAGAGGACCGTGATTTAATGATGTACGGTCAAATGACGGCTGGTAGCTGGATTTATATTGGTGCACAAGGCATTTTACAAGGAACATATTTATCATTTGTAGAGGCAGGTAAAAAAGTATTTGGTACAGCGGACTTACGCGGCAAATTCATCCTTACGGGTGGTATGGGTGGCATGAGTGGTGCACAGCCTTTAGCTGGGAAAATGGCTGGTGCTGTTATTTTAGTAGTCGAAGTGGAACGTGCTCGAATTGAACGTAAAATTAAAGAGGGCTACTGTGATTATCTTGTAGAGACAGTTGATGAAGCGATTGAATTAGTCAATAAACTACGTGACAAAAAAGAGCCAGCGTCGATTGGTCTTGTTGGCAACTGTGCAGATGTTAATCGTGAGCTATTGAACCGCGGAATTATCCCTGATTTTGTCACAGACCAAACATCTGCCCATGATCCGATCAATGGCTATGTTCCAAATGGCATGACGTTTGAGGAAGCGCTTGAACTACGTAAAAGTGATGTGAAAACGTATGAACAAAGAGCAAAAGAGACGATGGCTGAGCATGTTCGTACAATGCTTGAATTCCAACAAGCAGGTGCAGAAGTATTCGATTATGGTAATAATATTCGTGCGTATGCCAAAGAGATGGGTGTAACAAATGCCTTTGATTTCCCTGGTTTTGTTCCAGCGTATATTCGTCCTTTATTCTGTGAGGGGAAAGGACCATTCCGTTGGGCTGCACTTTCAGGTAATCCAGAGGACATCTATAAAACAGATGCACTAGCAAAAGAAATGTTTGCTGAAGATGAAGGTCTTGTGAATTGGATTGATATGGCGCAAAAGATGGTGAAATGGCAAGGGTTACCTGCGCGTATATGCTGGTTAGGCTATGGTGATCGTCACCGTTTTGCACTGAAGGTTAATGAAATGGTTGCCAATGGAGAGTTATCAGCACCGATTGTCTTTGGTCGAGATCATCTAGATTCTGGCTCTGTTGCATCACCAAATCGTGAAACAGAGGGCATGCTTGATGGTACTGATGCAGTATCAGATTGGCCAATTTTAAATGCACTTGTTAATACAGCAAGTGGTGCGAGCTGGGTAAGTGTCCATCACGGTGGTGGTGTAGGAATGGGGTATTCGCAACATGCTGGTCAAGTGCTAGTAGCGGATGGTTCTGAGCTAGCTGCTGAGAAGATTGCACGAGTGTTAATTTCGGATCCGGGAATGGGAGTTGTGCGTCACGCGGATGCGGGCTATGAAATTGCTATTAATACAGCGAAAAACAAAGGTGTGCATATACCAATGTTAAAGGATGATGCTAAGTGACTATTTTAATCAAGAATGCCAACGAAGTGATCACGTTAAAAAGTGCCGTACAAGGTCCGCGTACAAAGGAACAAATGCGTGACATTGCAATAGTGGAAAATGGTAGTGTTTTAATGGAGGGAAATAGCATTATAGCGGTAGGTTCACTTACACAGCTAAAAGCGGATTTCCCTGATCTTGTAAAGGTTGCTGAAGTTATTGAAGCCTCAGGTAAGATTGTAATGCCGGGTCTTGTCGATTGTCATACGCATTTAGTTCATGGAGGTACACGTGAACAGGAATTTAATATGCGACTCAATGGTGCCACATACATGGAAATTATGAATGCGGGTGGCGGGATTCATGCTACAACAAAGTGGACACGAGAAACTAGCTTTGGTGATTTATATGTAAAAACGATGAATCATTTAGATGTGTTTTTGAAGCATGGTGTCACAACGGTTGAGGCAAAATCAGGCTATGGCTTGGATTGGGAAACTGAAAAGAAGCAGCTAGAAGTAACAAAGGAATTGCAAGCTACACATGACATTGATGTCGTTAGTACCTTTATGGGGGCGCATGCGGTGCCGCGTGACTATAAAGGACGTGAGGATGAATTTGTAGATCTAGTCATTCATGATATGCTACCGAAAGTAGCTGAGCTAAACCTTGCAGAATTCAATGATGTATTTTGTGAAAAAGGTGTATTTACGCCAGACCAATCACGACGCATTTTAGAGGCAGGGAAAGCGTTGGGGTTAACACCGAAAATTCATGCAGATGAAATTGAGCCTTATGAGGGAGCGGAGCTTGCTGCAGAAGTAGGAGCCATTTCTGCGGAGCACTTATTAGTTGCTTCTGATGAAGGAATACAAAAAATGGCTGAAGCTGGAACGATTGCTGTGTTGCTACCTGGAACAGCATTCTTCTTACGTGCACCATTCGCGAGAGGACGCCTAATGATTGATGAAGGGGTACCTGTAGCTATTTCAACTGACTTTAACCCTGGCTCATCTCCAACGTTGAGTCTGCCATTTATTATGAATTTAGCTTGTATGCATATGGGGATGACACTGGAGGAAGTGTTAACGGCGACAACCGTTAATGCAGCATACGCAATTAATCGTGGACATCAAATTGGCTCCCTTGAAGCGGGCAAACAAGCTGACGTCATCATATTGAATGTTGCAAATTACAAACAATTGCAATATTTCTATGGCATGAATCATACGAATACTGTCATTAAAAATGGGCGAGTTGTCGTACAGGATGGAATTCTGTTGAAAAATCAATTAGTAAATTAAATAATAAAAAAGACATAAATAAGGCAGAAATGCTTTGTTTATGTTTTTTTTATGGAAAGTTGTTCTTCTTATTCTTTTTATAAAAAGAGTTGAAATTGTTAACTGGAAAAGTTATCATGTTATTAAGTAGTAATTCTTGAATTGCAAATTACTGTTCCTGTAAAACATTGAATCAAAGGAGTTATCTTAAAATGACAAAATATCGTTCACAAGAAGAAGTTCTTGCGAATTATGATTCTTCTAACTATATAACACCTGATGGATATACATCAGATATTGCAATTTTTACAATAACATCCGAAAAAGTAGAGGAAAAAGCCCCTCCGATGATGACGCTTAAAATCATGTTGATTAAACGGGCCGAAAAAGATCATGAAGGAAACCCGAATATCGAAGGTGGAAAATGGGCGCTTCCAGGTGGATTTGTAGATGCGATAAAAAGGGAAACCGCCTATATGGCTGCTAAAAGAGAATTGAAGGAGGAAACGAATGTAGATAGTCTACACATTAAGCACTTTGGTGTCTATGATGATATAGATCGTGATCCTCGAGGTTGGATGATTTCAAATGCCTTTTATGCAATCGTTCCGGAAGTATACATTGACCAGCGTCAAGCGAATGACGATGCGGCAGAAGTAGAACTTTTCGATATAAATGAAGTGTTCAAACTCGATTTAGCCTTTGATCATCGGAAAATTATTTCAGACGCTTTAGAATTTATTAAGAAAGATATGATACAAACAACAGTTGCTAAAAATTTTTTACCGGGAGAATTTACATTATCTGAACTACAAAGAGTTTTATTGATAGTGGGAGATGATCCGCGTATTGCAAATGATTCGGTGTTCTTTACAAAAGCGCCCAAGCTACCTTTTATTGAAAAAGTTTTAGATGAAGATGGGAAACCGAAGAAAACGAAAAGAAATTCATTTAGACCATCGCAATTATATTCTTTTAATGACTTCGAAATCGTAGAGTCAATTTATCATTAGGAAAGCATCAGTCTTTCCTAATTAATTTTCAATATACTAATTTGTAATTTATTAATTACTAATTAAATGAGAAATTGGAGTGATGGAATTATGTTAAAGCGTGCATTGATTAATATTGATTATACAGTGGATTTTGTAGCTCGAGATGGAGCCCTAACTTGCGGAAAACCGGGGCAACTATTGGAAGTGGTAAATACACAATTAACAAAGGAATTTATGTCAAATGGTGATTTTATAGTTTTCGCTGTTGATGTTCATGAAAAAGAAGATAGCTATCACCCAGAAACAAAGCTTTTCCCTCCTCACAATATTCGAGGTACGAGGGGTAGAGAACTATATGGCTCTTTAAAAGAACTATATGAAGAAAATAAAGAATTAGATCATGTCTACTATTTGGATAAAACCAGATATTCTGCTTTTGCAGGTACGGATTTAGAGATTAAATTGCGTGAACGAGGCATTACCGAACTGCATTTAATCGGTGTATGTACGGATATTTGCGTTCTTCATACAGCGGTAGATGCCTATAATAAAGGATTTAACATTGTTATTCATAAAGATGCAGTAGCGTCTTTTAATCAAGCAGGGCATGAGTGGGCGTTAGGACATTTCGAGCATTCTCTCGGGGCTACTATTATGTAAACGGAGGAACAGGGTATGAAATATGCGGACGATAGCTACATGTTGCACACGGACTTATACCAAATAAATATGGTGGAAACGTACTGGAATGATGGTACACAAAATCGAACAGCGGTTTTTGAACTATACTTTCGACAACTTCCGTTCAGGAATGGCTATGCGATATTTGCAGGCTTAAAAAAGATAATGGAGTTTATCAAAAACTTTGGTTTTTCTAATAGTGATATTCAATATTTACGCGAGGAAGGAAAATACTCAGAGGAATTTCTTAAATACCTTCAAAATTTAAAATTTACAGGTACTATTTCTGCAATGAGGGAAGGTGAATTAGTATTTGCAAATGAACCTATTTTACGAATTGAAGCCCCTTTGGCAGAAGCTCAGTTAATGGAGACCCCTTTATTGAACATCGTTAATTTCCAAACTCTTATTGCAACGAAGGCTTCGCGCATTAAACAAGTGATTGGAAAGGATATCGCGATGGAATTTGGTACTCGTCGAGCGCATGAATTTGATGCGGCGATTTGGGGAACTCGTGCAGCTTATATTGGTGGATTTTCTGCAACTAGCAATGTCAGAGCTGGAAAATTATTTGGCATCCCTGTCTCAGGTACTCATGCACATGCCATGATACAGGCATATCGTGATGAATACACTGCATTTACAAAGTATGCAAATACGCATAGAGATTGCGTTTTCTTAGTAGATACGTATGATACGTTACGTTCGGGTGTCCCTAATGCAATTCGGGTCGCAATGGAGTTTGGAGATAAAATCAATTTTATAGGAATAAGGCTGGACAGTGGTGATTTAGCGTATCTGTCAAAAAAAGCAAGGGAAATGCTAGATGAAGCTGGCTTCACTGAAGCGAAAATTATAGCATCTAATGATCTGGACGAATACACGATTATCAATTTGAAGTCTCAAGGGGCTAAAATTGATACATGGGGAATCGGAACTAAGCTCATTACAGCGTACGATCAAGCAGCTCTTGGGGGCGTATACAAATTAGTATCTATTGAAGATGAAAACGGGGAAATGGTCGATACCATCAAAATTTCCGGAAATCCTGAAAAAGTAACGACTCCAGGCCGCAAACGTATTTATCGAATTATTAGTACAGACAATGGTCATGCTGAAGGAGATTATATTGCATTGGACTACGAAAACCCGCAAGAGGAAAAACGCTTGAAAATGTTTCACCCTGTTCATACTTATATCAGTAAATTTGTAACGAATTTTACAGCGAAAGAATTACATCAAGACATTGTAGTAAATGGATCTATTCTTTACAAAGAACCAACACTTCAAGAAATTCAAGTATATGTAGAGGAGAATTTACATCTACTATGGAGTGAGTACAAACGAACAATGAATCCAGAAGAGTATCCGGTCGATTTAAGTCAAGCGTGCTGGGATAATAAAATGACAAGAATTAAAGAAATTAAAGAAAAAGTCACGAAGATGATGAATGGGAGAAACTAATAGAGAAGTGGAATGGGGGGTTAGGAAATGGCGAAAATAGGGATTTACGGATCATCATTTGATCCAATTACAAATGTTCACCTTTGGACTGCAAGCACAGTCGCACATCGTTGCAAATTAGATAAAGTGATTTTTTTACCTTGCTCAAACAAACGAAAAGACAAGGAGATAAAAACAAAGAATACGCATCGCTGGAATATGCTGCAGTTGGCTATTGCTAAGGATAAGCGTTTTATTGCAGATTCATATGAAATGGAGCAAGAGGGCTGGAATATTTACACGTATGATACGATGAAATATTTTAGAGAACAACACCCGAATGATGAAATTCATTTTATTATGGGGGCTGATTTATTAGTCGATATTGGTGCTGGGTTGTGGAAAAGGGGAGATGCATTAGTAGCTGAGAATAAATTTATTGTAATGGCAAGGCACGGAATAGATATGTTATCAACAATTAGTCGTTCTCCTATTTTGAGGAATCATGATGATGGAAGATTCCATTTAATTGATAAAGGGTTAGCGATGGAAATTAGCTCTACCTATATTCGAGAAGAATTTGCAATGGGCGGTGAACCAAGATACCTACTCCCTGACGCTTGTTATGACTATATTAAAGAGCATAATCTTTATCAAAAATAAATTTAGGTGTGGCTTATATATGATAGTGGAGTGCGGGATAACACCGCACTTAATTTTTTTTTGGATTATCATCAAAAGTGGAGGGCATTTTGTTAAATCGTATGCTATTTATATAGGTTTGATCTTCGTTCTGTCTGGGCGACACTTTGGAGATTAGCGATAGAGGAGTAAAGGCTAAAACCATTACCTCCTGTGATAACGCCTTCGTGACCAACATCGGTGCTGTGGCCTCGCTTTCACGCAAAAAACATCTGTCTGCTCAAGCGGCTCATCGGACGCCCCTAGCTGGAACGAAAATCAACCTCGCGTTATGTGACGCGACTTTTATTTCGAAAAGATGGTGAACTTTCTCATATTTAGTTCTTGGTAAGATATAATAAATTTAAGTGATAAAGCAAACATGCAAAGTGCTGGAATTACAAAGGGATTTGCGTAATTACCCTCAATAAAACACAATGATCTAATGTTAGAAAGGAATTCTTAGATGTGCAGCTTACATTAACATTTCTTATTTTAGGAGCGACAATTTTTGCATTTGTGACTAATAAAGTACGAGCGGACCTCGTTGCGATTGTGTCACTTCTAGCATTTGTCATTACGGATATTTTAACACCCGCAGAAGCATTAGCTGGTTTTTCAAACTCTGTAGTTTTAATGATTGCAGGGCTGTTTGTCGTGGGCGCAGGTATTTTACGAACAGGGCTTGCAGGGATGGCGGGGCAATTACTGCTAAAGTGGTCAGGTAATAGTGAGTTGAAATTATTTGTATTATTGCTCATTATTGTAGGTTCTGTCGGTGCATTTATGAGTAATACAGGTACTGTAGCTTTGATGATGCCGATAGTTGTCAGTATTGCGATTAGTATGAAAGTAAGTCCGTCAAAATTTTTACTACCACTTTCTTATGTTGCAAGTCTTTCTGGGCTTATGACACTTATTGCTTCACCCACAAATCTTATCGTTAGTCAGTTATTGGTCGATCGTGATTACAATAAGCTAGGGTTTTTCGAAGTAACACCCATCGGTATTGTAGGGATGATTGTTGGTATTACTTATTTAGTACTTGTGCGCAACATTCTTTTACCAAATGAAAAAAGTCGTACAGAAACAAAAGCTGATTATAGACTATCTCCGAAGAAAATTATTAAGCAATATGATTTAAACAATCGTTTGTTTAAAGTGTTTGTGCCAGAGGATTCGTCGATTATTGACGCGACATTAGCGGAATTAAAGCTTCCGGCCAAATATACGCTTTGTATGATGAAAATTCACCGACGATCTCAAGAAGGTATTAATTTTTTACCGGTGACATATCAGGAAATGGCTGGTCCGACAAGTGTGATCCATGCCAAAGATGAATTGTATGTCCAAGGTGAGGAAGAGAATATTCGTCGTTTTGCTTCTGATTATAGTCTGGAGATGCAGGAACTGGCTGAAGGAGAGGCTGATGAATTAGTATCGAAGCATCTTGGTATTGCTGAGGTATTATTAACACCGAATTCTAGTTTTATTAATAAGACCGTAAGCACCCTAGGCTTCCGAGAAAAATATAATCTTAATATAATTGGCATAAATCGTAGAGGTGGCTATAAGCTGCAAGATATGGTGACGCATAAATTAAAATTTGGAGATGCTATTTTAGTACAAGGTGCATGGGATGAAATTTTATTACTTGCAAGGGAAACACAGGATGTCGTTGTTGTCGGTCAGCCAAAGGAGCATGCTAGTGTAGCTGCAGCGACGGGGAAAGCCGGTATTGCAGGTGTCATTATGCTTTTAATGATTGTGCTAATGGCTTTTGAAATTTTCCCTGCTGTTATTTCCGTTATGATTGGCGCCGTATTGATGATATTAACAGGTTGTTTGCGTAATATGGAAGATGCATACAGCAATATGAACTTTGAAAGTATTGTACTTGTAGCTGCAATGCTTCCGATGGCGACTGCTTTGGAAAAAACAGGTGGTATGGCCATCTTATCTGATGGTATTATCAATGCGCTTGGAAACTATGGACCTTACGGAGTACTGATCGGAGTTTATATTTTAACTGCAGTCTTTGGTCAGTTCATTAGCAATACAGCCACTGCTGTATTATTCGCACCGATTGCTATGAATGCTGCAATTGCGATGGAAGCAAGTCCAACGACATTTATGATTGCTGTTGCTGTAGCAGCAAGTATGGCGTTTGTTACTCCGATTGCTTCCCCAACAAATGCGCTAGTTATGACAGCTGGCGGTTATAAGTTTATGGACTTTGTGAAGATTGGAATACCACTACAGATTATTATGTTTATCGTTATGATGCTGGCAATTCCATTTTTCTTCCCATTTTAAAAACTCGGTTTCTATACCGAGTTTTTTATTTATTTTTTATGAAATCTATTAATTTTTTATTGATGGTTATGATAAAATTCTATTTTAGATACTAATAAAAAGTTAAATCAACTTGAGGTGTAGAGTCTAGTGATAATTTTTTGTAAGTATATATAGGAAGTTTCTCAATGAAATGAAAAAGTATAAAATTTTATTAGAAAAAGTGTTGACCTTTTTGAATCAAGAGTGTAATATTATACGAGTCGCTAAGATAACTTCTGAAAAACAATTAAATTAAATAAAATTAGTTGTTGACATCGAGTTTGTAGCGTGTTATTATATAAGAGTTGCTGCTGAAAAAACAGTAACGAAATGAACCTTGAAAACTGAACAAGCAAAACGTAATCAATAAAGTTTTTAGTAACTAACCTTGAGTTGGTGAACGAA
>NZ_JBEGDG010000028.1:0-52570 GCF_040183165.1 Lysinibacillus zambalensis | reverse complement strand
AGTAGCGCCAGTAGCGCCAGTAGCGCCAGTAGCGCCAGTAGCGCCAGTAGCGCCAGTAGCGCCAGTAGCGCCAGTAGAGCCAGTAGCGCCAGTAGCGCCAGTAGAGCCAGTAGAGCCAGTAGAGCCAGTAGAGCCAGTAGAGCCAGTAGCGCCAGTAGCGCCAGTAACACCAGTAACACCAGTAACCCCAGTAACACCAGTAACACCAGTAACACCAGTAGCGCCAGTAGCGCCAGTAACACCAGTAACACCAGTAACACCAGTAGCGCCAGTAGCGCCAGTAGCGCCAGTAACACCAGTAGCGCCAGTAACACCAGTAGCGCCAGTAGCGCCAGTAGCGCCAGTAGCGCCAGTAACACCAGTAGCGCCAGTAGCGCCAGTAGCGCCAGTAGTTCCAGTAGCGCCAGTAGTTCCAGTAGCTCCCGTAGGACCAGTTACTCCACGTTTAATAGGAATAACAGGACAGCTTGGAGCACAAGGATTACAACAACACGGGAATGTATTACATTTGCTACAAATTCTATTTTTAAATTGTCCAAAATGCATTGTTTCACCTCCTCTCTCAAATATCGTATTCATAGAGAGAGAAGGTGAAATAGACAGTTAACTACTTGGTTATTCTAAAATATCAATAGCGATAAAAGTATTTTTCTTCAATGAATAGTTAAAATCTATTACTAGAAATTGAAAATTACTCCAATGCCCCAAAGTACTTACTAATCCTTTAATATAGAAGGAAATTAAGATTTTTCATTGTCCTTATTTAAAATACGATCAAAATATGTTTTATTGTGCAGGATTTTTTCATCATTTGGTAAATAGGATCTTGCTAATTCATTATGTGCGTTAGCTAGTTCATATTGTTGTAATCGATCAAAGAGGACGCAAAGTTGTAAGTGGGGTAACCAGGTCGTAAAGGTTTTATTTTGAAAAGGAGTGTTAGGTTTTTGCTGGATGACAAGCGCTTGTTCATACCAAAATATTGCTTCATAATTTTTGGCTTGTTCCATAAAATGAAAGCCAAGTCTACAACACGCTTCCGGGCGTGGAATGTCATATTCAAAGCTTCTTAAAATGGAACTCAAATTATTTTCTTTATCATTTAAATGAGAGTAACAGTCTGCTAATTTAAAACAGGCTCGGATATTATCTTCTACCCAGCCCAATTTAGAAGCTAAAAACGTTTCATAGTAAAATAGTGCATCCTCAAATTGTTCATGATCTAGTAATTCATTTGCATAATAAAATGTATCTCGTGGAGAGAGAGGTTCTCCTGATTCAACTAATTGCTTATAGATGTTAATATTCCGATTATGATCATGACTAAGTGGTAAATGGCTGACAGCGATATCACTATCCAAAAGCTTCCCGCCGACTTCTAAATATTCATGGACAGCACCTATCCATTGAAATTTTTTATCTCTTCTTACTAAACGATATCTTCTTAATAGAGAACTTACATTTCCCTCAAGATCAAAGCTTAAATTATAATTCATCGAAACGGCATCTATATCAGTACTCAAAGATTCTTTTAGTGCTTTAAATTTTTCTTGATCCTCCTCTAATAATACGTCGTCTGCATCAAGCCAAAAAATGTACTCCTTTGTTGCTTGCTGAAATGAAAAATTTCTTGCAGCTGCAAAATGCTGAATCCATTCGAAATCATAAATACGATCTGTGAATTGTTTAACGATTTGCTTTGTATTGTCGGTAGAGCCTGTATCAATGATATTAATCTCGTCGACTAACCCTTTTACAGATGCTAGACATCTACCGATGACATCTTCTTCATTTTTCACTATCATACATAAGCTAATGGACACCATAAAGTGGATTCCTCCTTACCGTAATCTATGTAGTATATGAGCTACTATATTTTTGGTTTAGATAAATGCTCGTAGATGTAGTATTAATTGTGAAATTTGCCTGTTTTCTTTGTCATAAATTTACCATTCAAGTTTCACGCGAATTTCACAATTGTGAAGTATAGTTAAGAAACAGAGGTGATGATGTTGAAAAAATGGGTATTCTTCATTTTTTCTTTAGCACAGCTAATATGGCTAGCAGGGTGTACGGAGAAATCGTTTGAACCTATAGAACGCGACCAGGATTTTATTGCATCCTTAAATATACAGGAGCCTTCGCTAGATTTTATAGATGGGCAAGGGAATGTGATGGCAACGTGGTTATTTGACAAAGCTTACTCGGGGGCAATACTGCTTGAAAATGATTGTGTGTTATTGTACGGTCATCAATTAAATGAAATAGACGTCTATACATTATCAACCGGAAAGAAGCTCTATTCCAAAAAAGTAAAGCTTGGTACAACCAATGTGTATTATGCCGAAAATAAAAAACAGTTTTTTATTGCGAATAGCAAAACAAATACAGTGACAAGCTTTGATGAGAAGGGCAACGAACTGGCAACACAGAAGCTAGGTAACTATCCTATGTCAATGGCAGCCTATAAAGATAAGCTATATGTGATTAATTATAAAGATACGAAATTATCGGTGGTAAATATAGAAAATCTAAAGGTTGAGCAAGAGTGGCCGATTCAAAAATCATCACATGGAATAGCTATTCTCGAAGAGACAAATGAACTATGGATGGGTGGGCATGGCGAAGGAAGCAAACCGAATAGTTCTGTTAAAAAATATGATCTTACGACAGGAGTCAAAAAAGGGGAGATAAAAATGCCTTTAATGCCTGTTGGATTAACCAAAACAAAGGATGCTATCCTCGTTGTTAGTCATGGTCATAATGAATTATATGTTGCTGACTTTGATGGAAATGTGAAATGGGAGCAAGTGGTAGGCGCTAATCCATTTGCCGTAAATCAGTTTAAAGATAATATTGTTGTCGCTGGCTATGATGACCATACTTTATATTTCATAAGAGAAGGTCAGGTGGAAAAAACAGTTGATGTGGGGAAAGGTGCATTTCAACTGTTAGTGAGGGAGGAAAAAATGTGACAACTGTATTAATTGTTGATGATGAGAAAGATATGCGTAATTTAATAGAAATGATGCTCAATAATTCTAAAATTGAGACTTTAACAGCAGCAAGTGGTACAGAAGCCTATGATATTATTGTGCGCGAAAAAATTGATTTAGTTCTACTAGATGTGATGATGCCGCATGAAGACGGCTTTGCGGTTTGCCAAAGTATACGTGCGATGTCGAATATACCAATTATTTTCCTGACAGCACGCGATGCAAACGAGGATAAAGTTAAAGGCCTAACAATTGGCGGAGATGATTATATTGTAAAACCGTTTACAAATGATGAGCTAGTTGCACGAATTCATGCTGTGTTAAGAAGAAGTGGTGCTAATATTGAAGAATTACAGCAAAAATATGTGATACTTGGACCTATTAAAATAGATGAGACTGCACGCAAAGTATCTGTGGATGGAAAGAGTGTTCCGCTTACTTTAAAGGAGTTTGAACTATTACATTTATTTATGAATAACCCTGGGAATGCTTATACAAGGGAGCAATTACTAGAACGCATTTGGGATATTGATTATGTAGGGGGTACAAGAACTGTTGACACGCATATAAAAACCTTACGTATAAAGCTTGGAAAGGAAGCAGCGGGGCATATTCAGACCGTTTGGGGAGTGGGCTACCGCTTTGATCCTGGCGAATGAAAAAGATTTCAACACGTATTTGGCTATTAATCTTTGCATTTTTAATTATTACCGTTGTCTTCATGTATGTCCTGACTGATTATTTATATGAACGGCTTTATGTAGAAGACACGGAAGAGATGATGGTAGAGGTAGGGTCAAAGCTACAAACGATGTATACCGGTAGTAAAGTAACGGATCAATTTATTGCAGATATTGAACAGTATACTAATTATTCTAATTTGAATATTTTTGCAGTAAGAAATCCGCGTGAACTAAGTGCTTGTGTGCCATTTGATATTGATTTCGAAACATTGATTGGTCCAGAAGAGCGACAGCAATTACTGGCAGGTGAATATGTACAGAAAATTGGTTATGAGCCTCGGTTTGATAGACAGTTAATTTCTGTAGTACTTCCGCTAGTAGACCAAAATAGGCTTGAAGGAATAATATATATTTATTTCCCTTTAGCAAAAATTAGTGAGTTAGCGAATAAAGAAGTCATTTCCTTATTTGTCAGTGCCTTTATATTTTTAATTGTCATCAGCTATTTAATTTATAAAGGAATTCGTCATATTATGCGACCTCTAAGTAATTTGCAAAGAGCTGTTGAGCAAATGTCAGACGGAAACTATGGAACACGTGTGACAGTTCAATCCAAAGATGAAATAGGAAGATTATCTAGCACCTTTAATAAAATGGCAGAGTCGATTCAACAAGAGGATAAAGCTCAAAAAACATTTTTAGCTACAGTTTCACATGAGCTAAGGACACCTATTAGCTATGTAAAAGGATACAGTGAAGCGATGCAAAAGGGCATTATTCCAGAAAGTCAAAAAGAGGAAACGATCCAGCTAATTGTACGTGAGGCAAATCGGATGGAACGTTTAACGAATGAATTACTTCTACTTGCTCGTATGGAAAATGAACAGGCGGAAATTACTTTATATCCAATTCCGCTTGCTGAAACATTACGCGAGGTTCAAAAAATATTAACTCATCAAGCAGAGAAGAAGGCCATTGCAATCCATTTGGATGCTGATGATGCATTGATTATCAAAGCTGATGAAGTAAAGCTGAAACAAGTTTTTATTAATATAATTGAAAATGCTATTAATTACTCGTATGAGCAGTCAAAGGTTGAAATTACTGCTTTTGAGGATAATGGAAGTGCACAAATTACGATAAAGGATTATGGGATTGGTATTCCAAAAGAGGATTTATCACATGTAACTGAGCGCTTTTATCGTGTTAACAAAGCACGGAGTCGAGCAGATGGTGGCAGTGGACTCGGCTTGTCGATTGTTGAACAATTGCTGAAGCAGTTACAGGGCAAGATAGAGATTGAAAGTGAAGTTGAAAAAGGCACAATTGTAAAAATTACATTGCCGTTAATGGAGGAATAAAACATGAAAAAATGGTTATTGGCATTAGTTGCAGTACCTGCATTATTAGTAGGCTGCGGAGAAAAGAAAGAATCAACAGCTTTACCTGAACCACAAGAGCCACAAATGTTGGAGGTTCAAATTTTAACACCTAAAGAAGTAGCAATAAATGAAACAGTTGAGCTTGCTGCGCAAGTTGAACAAGGTGGCAAAAATATTGATGATGCAGATGTGAAATTTGAAGTGTGGGAATCTGGTAAACGAGATGAAGGGCAAACAATTGAGGGTAAATTAGAGAAAGACGGCGTTTATAAAGCAGAGACTAAGTTTGACCACGATGGAGTATATTATATGTATGCTCATACGACAGCTAATGGTGTTCATAATATGCCGAAGCAACAAATTACTGCTGGTAGCCCCGATATGACGAAAGTTTTACCAGAAGATGAAAAAGCAAATAATAACAGCATGGATCATAACATGATGGATCACGGTAATGATAAATCAGAGGGTGCTGAGCATAGTGATCACGAAAAAAGTGAAAAAAATCACAATTAAATGCTTGCATTATTTTTAAAATAGGAATATGATAATGACCAGATGACCGAAATGGTTTTCTGGTCATTAACATTTTCGTGTACAAAGGCATGTACATAATAGAACAAGAAAGGATGTTACTAATGGATCGTAGGCAGGAAATTCTTGAAGCAGCTACAAAATCCTTTACATTGTTTGGATACAAGGCGACAACAATGGAGCAAGTAGCTAAAATTGCGAATGTCGGTAAAGGGACGATTTACACATTCTTTGCAAATAAAGAAATTTTATTTCAAGAGATAGCTATGTCACTTGTACGAGAGATGCAAGCAGAAGCGGATGCAGTGTTGGATGCATCAGCTAGCTTTATGGACAATGCGCACAATGCTTTAATGAAAATGCTACAGTTCCGTGAAAAACATCTTTTATTTGTAAAGCTATTAGAGGAGGAAAAGGAACTACGAACGCCAGCAGTTAAACAAGCTCTAGTTCGCATTGAGAATGAAATTTTATCCTACGTTACTGAATTAATTCAAAGACGTATCGTAAAAGGAGAAATTAGAGACTGTGATGCAGAATTAGTAAGCTTTCTGTTGCTAAAGGCGTATCTAGCATTTGTTGTTGATTGGCATGAGCTACATGGTGAAATTATTCCAGAAGAAAAGATACTAAATCTTTTCAAGGAAACAATCTTCCGCGGACTAATTTTAACTTGATTTGGCCGAGCTAAAAAGTGAATCAAGGACAATCTAGAAGTTTTACCCACCTGAAATTTTGTTTTTTTTTGAATAAAAATGACCGACTGACGTTTTCGGTCAATACTATAGGAGTGAAGAAAACGTATGATTAAAGCTGAGTGGCTGAAAATCTTAAAAACAAGAAAAATGCTTGTTTCAATAATCGCTGTATTATTTATTCCAGTGATGTACGCAGGTATGTTTTTATGGGCATTCTGGGATCCATATAAAGGCCTTCCGAATTTGCCAGTAGCTGTTGTCAATGAAGATAAGGGCGCTGAAATGGAAGGAGTTAAATTAGATTTAGGGAACGATTTAGTCGATAAGCTTGTCGAGAGTAACGAGTTTAAGTTTATTGACGTTTCCAAAGAAGAAGCTGAAAAAGGCTTACATGGCCGCGATTACTATATGATTCTAGAAATTCCAACAAATTTCTCTGAGCACGCAACTACTTTATTAGATGACAAACCTTCTAAACTAGTTATGAATTATATTCCGAATGAAGGATTGAACTTCCTTGGTGCACAAATTGGTGAAACAGCAATGGACCGTGTACGTGCGGAAGTAAATTCACAAGTCTCAGCAACTTATGCTGAAAAATTATTTGATTCTATTACAACTCTTGGAGATGGATTTACAGAGGCTGCTGATGGCTCGAATAAGCTAGGTGAGGGTGCAAAAACTTTAGCGAATGGTACAAAAGATTTAAAAGGTTATATAGAGAAAATAGCATCAAGTTCGGTTGAATTGTCGAATGGTGCAGATAAAATTGCTAAAGGTATTGGAGATGCTTCAAAAGGTGCAAATGAACTAAATACTGCTATAGGAAGCATACAAAACGCTACTGGACAGTTATACCCAGGTGCACAGAAAATAGAAACTGGGGCAACAAAGCTTTCGGGCGGTATATCACAATATACACAGGGTGTAGCTCAACTTCAAGCAGGTGTAGCTAAGATTAGCAATAATCAACCAAAAATCACTGCAGGCGCAGCAGAACTTGCTAATGGTGCAGGTCAATTAAATGGTGCAGCAGGTCAATTAACAGATGGTTCTGCTCAAGTAGCAGCAGGCATCAATGAGTTATCTAAACAATTAGAAGGCATGATGGGTTCATTGCCTGAAGAGCAAGCAGCAGTATTAAAACAAACATTAACTAAGCTACAAGCAGGAAGTGCAAGCGTGCATGAAGGCTTAGGTGCTTTATCTGCTGGTACAAAACGATTACAAGTTGGTGCTAACGAATTAAATACTGGTGCATCGCAAATTGCAGCAGGTCAATCACAAGTGTTAGCAGGTGCAAATGCATTAACATCAAAAAGTGGTGAATTAATCCAAGGGGCACAAACTCTTCAAGCTGGTAGTGCAACACTTGCTCAAAAATTAGGTGAATTAAATGCAGGTGCTCAGAAAGTTGGAGCAGGTTCTAAAGCATTGGCTTCAGGTTTGGATGAGCTAGTAAGTGGTTCAAATAAACTTGCAAATGGTCAATCAACACTTGCATCTAAATCAGGTGAAGTAGCAGAGGGTTCTACAAAGATTGTTGATGGTTCAACTGAACTTGCAGATGGTACATCAACTTTATCTGGCAAACTAGGTGAAGCAAGTGAAAAAGCAAAAGAAGTTCATGCAAGCAAAGACACATATGATATGGTAGGTAGCCCAGTTGAGGTTGATAAAGAATCTGTTAACCATGTACCTAACTATGGAACAGGTTTCTCACCATACTTTATTTCTCTTGGTTTATTCGTTGGTGCGTTATTAATCTCTATCGTGTTCCCACTTGTGGAACCAGCGATTCGTCCAAAAAATGGAGCAACTTGGTTTACAAGTAAAGTCTCAGTTTTAGCAATCGTCGGCTTAATTCAAACTATATTGACAGTGGTTATTGTAAAATGGGGCTTAGGCCTTGAAGTATATAGTTTTGGACACTTCTGCTTAACAGCTTTATTAACAAGCTATGTTTTCTTAGCCTTAATTCAAATGTTAGTGTCTATTTTCGGTGATCCAGGACGCTTCATGGCGATTGTTGTATTAATTTTACAACTTACAACAAGTGCAGGTACATTCCCACTTGAGTTAATCCCATCACCATTACAAATATTTAATAAACTATTACCAATGACATATACTGTTTCGGCATTTAAATCAAGTATCTCAACTGGTGATACATCATTCTTAATGCAAAACTACGGAATTCTAGCAGGCTTCCTAGTAGCATTCTTAGCTATTACTTTCGGTTATTTCATGTTACTACACACAAAACGTTACTCAAAAGTAGCCGAAGAAAACTAAAAAGGAATTTTTTACACCCACCTATATCGGTGGGTGTTTTTTGCGGTTGGATGATTGTCTGGCAATGGAAGAGTTACTCAGTAGCGGGGAGAACTAATCAGGTACGGGGTAGAACTGTTCAGCTTCAGCAGAAAACAGCTCATATGCAAAAAGTCATACAAAAAACAGCAGCTGATATGAGCGTATCGGCTGCTGTTTTTAAGTGTAAGAGATTTAATTAAGGGTTCATCAATTAATATGATGAGAGGTGTCATTTTTAGTACGTGTGGGGTACGTATATGACTATTACAGAATAGGCAAATGCTTATAGGTGGTTACATTTTTCACAAGTGTTGCTGTAGCATTCACTTTGTTCTTCAATCTTTTCACCGCATTCTGTACATTGCTTTGCAGGTAGGTTCTTGAAAAATTCAACTACATTTTCTAACATTGTGGACTCCTCCTTTAAGTTCATCTGTACTATTACTGTTTTGATATTTTCTAGTGTATTATAACAGAAGCTTTTCGTCAACACAAAATGCCTAATTTACGTTAAAATAAATATGGATATATTGTGAAGGAGGAAACGTAAATTATGATATTCGTTGATAATAAAGGGATTCATGATCCACGCATTAACCTTGCCATTGAAGAGTATTTATTGAAAACGATGGATGTTGAAAAGGAGCCAGTGCTACTTTTTTACATAAATCAGCCTTCAATCATCATCGGTAAAAATCAAAATACTATCGAAGAGATTAATACAGATTACGTAGAGGATAATGGCATAATCGTTGTTCGACGCCTTTCTGGTGGCGGCGCGGTGTATCATGATTTAGGGAACCTCAACTATAGTTTTATTACTAAAGACGATGGCGATAGCTTTATGAATTATAAAAAATTCACGCAGCCTGTTGTAGATGCACTTGCAAAAATGGGCGTTCATGCAGAGCTTTCAGGACGCAACGACATTTTAGCAGAAGGACGTAAAGTTTCCGGGAACGCGCAGTTTTCTACAAAGGGCCGTATGTTTAGCCACGGCACATTACTGTTTGATACAGAAATTGACGCTGTAGTATCTGCATTAAAGGTGAAGAAAGATAAAATTGAATCAAAGGGTATTAAATCGATTCGTTCAAGAGTAGCAAATATTTCTGAGTTCTTAAAAGATAAGATGACAGTCGAAGAATTCCGTCTAGAAATTTTAAAATCCATTTTCGGTGGGGAAGAAAATATTCGCTATTATGAGCTAACAGAGGAAGACTGGGCAAATATCCATAAGCTATCTGAAGAGCGTTATCAAACATGGGAATGGAACTATGGGAAATCGCCTCGCTTTAATATTCAAAAAACACATCGCTTCCCAACAGGAGGCATTGATATTCGCTTAGAGGTGAATAAAGGAATTATTGAAGAAGCACATATTTTTGGTGATTTCTTCGGTGTAGGCGACATGACAGATGTTGAACAACGATTAGCTGGGACAAACTATGATCGAACTGAAATTGCTAATGCGTTAGCGGTTATTGATATTCCAACATACTTTGGTGGAATTACGACAGAAGAGTTTTTACAATTAATTTATTAAGAAAAGCTTGTGTAGAAATTGGCAAATGTTCTTATTGAGACATAAGTGGACACACTTTTTCTTAATAAATCCAGGGTGTTAAAAAATGGAACATCTCCATAACGTGAGGTTGATTTCCGTTCCGACTGGGCGCTTTGTTGTTGCTGTCGCTACGCTTTCGCACAGATAAAACATTTGCTGCCGCTACGTTAGCACTACGCTTTCGCACAGAGCAAAGCTTCCTGGGGGCGTCCGATGAGCCGCTTCGCTTCGCTGCAGGGTCTCGGGCCAACAGATGTTTTTTGCGCGAAAGCGAAGCGGCAGCAGCACCGATGTTGGTCACGATCACGAAGGCGTTATCACAGGATGTGATGCTTTTAGCCTTCGTTCCTCTATCGCTGATCCCCAAGGAGTCGCCCAGTCTCCACTCCAATCAACTTATCTTCATCTTTTGGTGATGAGACCCAAATATCTCTAGCTAACGATTCGTGTTAACTTTTCTACAAAAGGTTCGCTGACAGTTATGTCAGTGGGCCTTTTTTTGATACAATATAGGATAGAAAGGAGTGTTGGTATGGAGAAGCATCGAATATTTATTGTCGAAGATGATGTAAAGATTGCATCATTGCTCGCAGAAACGCTTAGAAAATATCAATACGAAGTTGAAACAATCAAAGAATTTGATCATCTCGTTGAAGAATTCACAGCATTTAACCCACACATGGTGTTGCTTGATATAAATTTACCTTCGTACGATGGCTACTATTGGTGTCGCCAACTACGTCAACATACAACTTGTCCAATTATTTTTATTTCCGCTCGTTCTGGGGAAATGGATCAAATTTTTGCGCTAGAAAATGGGGGCGACGATTTCATTACGAAGCCATTTAATTATGAGATTGTGCTAGCTAAAATCCGTAGTCACTTGCGTCGTACATATGGCGAATATGCAACAAGACAAGAAGAACGGACAATTAAACAAGGACAGCTCGTTCTTCATTTAGAAAGAATGGAGCTTCATAAAAATGATTTAGAGATCCCACTTCAGAAAAAAGAATGTATCATTTTAGAACTGTTGATGGGAAATGCTCCAAAAGTAGTGGCGCGTGAGCAAC
Source organism: Lysinibacillus zambalensis (assembly GCF_040183165.1). Taxonomy (NCBI): domain Bacteria; kingdom Bacillati; phylum Bacillota; class Bacilli; order Caryophanales; family Bacillaceae; genus Lysinibacillus; species Lysinibacillus zambalensis. Next base: position 41,321 of record NZ_JBEGDG010000028.1, on the reverse strand, counting down.
TGTTAGAAGAGCTTTGGGACGATCAGGCATTTGTCGATGAAAATACATTGAACGTCAATATGACACGAGTGCGTAAAAAGCTAGCTGATTATCAAATAATGTCTTCTATAGAAACGGTGCGCGGAGCAGGTTATCGCTTTATTTTAAGTGCAGGTGAGCTATAGTGGGCTGGAAATTATTTTTGCGTGATTACGCATCGTTCATTGTATTCCAGTTCTTACTAGTCGGTTTTATTATGGTCTTATATTGGTTGGACGGCTTTCGAAATGTTGATACTGCTATATATTCCTTCTGTATTAGTTTAGTGTTACTAGCCTCGTTTTTAATTATCCGTTATTTAATGCGTCAACGTTATTTGATCAAAATATCGCAGCTACCTAAAACGATGGAGGATGTATTGCAAAAAAATGCTAAAACACCTGAGGCGATACAAGCTGAAAAATATATGCATGAACTATATCGACTATATAAGCATGAGCTTCAATCGTTATATGCTGGTCAAAAACGACATGATCAGTTTATGAATCAATGGGTGCATCAGATGAAAACACCAATTTCTGTTATTGAGCTCTTATTACAGGATGAGCGTCCTCTTGATAAAAAGAATGTACAGGAGGAAATTGACCGCCTGCGTAGAGGCTTGGATATGGTGTTAGTGAACGCTCGATTAGAAAATTTTGAAGAAGATATGCAAGTAGAACAGATTGCTTTAAAAATGATTGTTACGGCAACTGTAAATGAAAATAAACGTTTATTTATTACGAAGCGTGTCTTCCCAGAAATTCATATTGAGGACGATATTATCGTAGCAAGTGATTCAAAATGGCTTCGCTTTATTATCGGGCAATTCGTCACAAATGCGGTTAAATATACGTTTGAGGCAAATAAAAAAATAGTGATTTCTGCCGTTAAAAAGGATGACCATGTACAATTAGCCATTTGTGATGAAGGTATTGGTATTCCTGCTTCCGATCTTTCACGTGTCACTAAAGCTTTCTTTACTGGTGAGAATGGGCGTAAAACTGGGGAATCCACAGGGATGGGCTTATATTTAGCGAAAGAGATCTGTGAAAAACTCGGTCACGAATTAAACATTACATCAGAGGTAGAAAAAGGAACAGTTGTTACAGTGACATTTACGAATTAGGGGGATCGGAAATGACAGAGGTATGTTTGGCTGAATGGGTTTTACATGTAGAGACAGAGAAAACAGAAGCATTATACGAATCACTTAACGAAGTTTGTGAGTGTATATCCTGCAAAAATTTCCGTAAGGCTAGTCTTTTGCTTAATGAAGAAGTCATGCATTTTTCGAATAAGCTTGGGCTAGACTTATATAAACCAACTTTACTTAACGCTTTTCCTATAGAAGGTGAACAAGTGATGTACAGTGGACATTATACGATTTGTGGAGAAGTAATTGAAGGTGAAATAGATGCATGGGATATAATTGTTGGTTCTCATTGCTTTAGTCTAGTGGAGGAGGAAGGTAATACGCCAGCTGAAGGTTTAACGGAGCCACATTTTCAAATTGGCTTTGAAGTAGTATTGCAGTGGCTTTTACCAGAATCTATGGAATTAATGAAGAAATAAGGTGAATAAGATATGCCTATTTTACAAATAAAAGACGTGACGAAGGTGTATGAAGGTAAAGTAACCCATCGTGCTCTAAATCAACTAAGCTTTGATGTGGAGGAAGGCGAGTTTTTAGCAGTCATGGGTCCATCAGGAAGTGGAAAAACAACATTATTAAATCTCATTTCTACGATTGATGAACCAACGAGCGGAGAAATCATTTTAGATGGCATGAATCCTCATATGCTTAAAGCAACTGAGCTAGCTTACTTTAGAAGAAGGCAGCTTGGTTTTGTTTTTCAGGATTTTAATCTTTTGCATATGCTCACAGTGGAAGAGAATATTGTGCTGCCACTGACTTTAGACCAACAACCATTAGAAGTAATGGAGGAGCGTCTTGCAAGTATTGTGGAAAAGCTCGATTTAACTTCATTCTTGCATAAACGCCCAAATGAAATATCAGGTGGACAAGCGCAAAGAACAGCTATTGGTCGGGCACTTATTCATAACCCAAGTCTCATTTTAGCAGATGAGCCGACCGGGAATTTGGATTCGAATTCTTCGCGTGATGTACTTGAGCTTTTAACAAAAATCAATCAGGAAAGACGAACAACGATTGTTATGGTAACACATGATCCAATTGCAGCTAGCTACTGTGATCGCGTGTTATTTATTAAAGATGGGGAATTCTTTAATGAAATTTACAAAGATGATCGTCGACAAATGTTTTTCCAGCGAATATTAAATGTGTTGAGCTTACTAGGAGGAGGACAAGTAGGTGACCTTTCGACAATTCGCTTACCGTAATGTCGTACGGAACAGCCGTATATACGGCGCCTTTTTCATGGCAAGCTTTTTTTCTGTGGCTGTGTTTTTTATCTATTCAATGCTCATGTTTCATCCGGATATTGAAAGTGGGATTTTAGGAGAGGCATCGTTAATTGGGATGGTTGGTGCGGAAGTCGTACTCGTTCTTTTTACATTATTCTTTTTATATTATTCGATGAGTGCTTTTTTAGAGGCAAGATCACATGAGTTTGCAATTTTACTACATTTAGGAATGGAAAAACGCCAGATGAATAAGCTTGTCTTTTTGGAGACAATGATTATTGGATCGGGTTCTATTTTTGTTGGGATTGTATTCGGTTTCTCGTTTTCGAAATTCTTTTTCATGATTGTGCGGGAAATTTTACATTTAGATAGTTTACCCTTATATGTTTCATGGGAGCCTTTTTTACTAACAATTGGTGTTTTCACAAGTGCTTTTGTAGTCATTTCTTTAATTAGTGTATATTTCACACGTGAAAGAAAATTGCGCGATCTCCTTAAGGGAAATGACTATTTAAATAGTGTTTCAACTTATTCAAAAATTCGTGCTGTATTTGGTATTACCCTTATTTTATCATCATACGTATTATCAATTATCGTAGGTAACACATCTTTAATTGGTTTAACATTAGTAATCCCGTTTTTAGCAACCTTTGGAACATACTATTTTTTCAGAGATTCTTTACCTTGCTTTTTAGATAAAGCACGAGGGAAACGGAAATTTCATTGGCAACGCTACCGTCTTCTTTCGTTAGCTGAGCAAACACATATTATGATGGACAATGTGAAAATGTTTTTTGTAGTAACGATGGTGTCAACAATGGCCTTTTTATCGGTCGGTGTTTTAGCAACGATGTCATCATATACTATACAATATGATCGTTTAAATCCACTAGGGCTTGTCTATAAGGGAGATGTCGACAATCCATATGAGCGAAATCATATCGCCTCTTTACGTATGGAATTAGAGGAAAAGGGCTTGTCCTATCATTTATCTCGCTTTGTTGTTATCAAGCAAACCTCTTCCTATACTCAAAATGAGGTTGAGGTGTTTAGGGAATCAGATATGAATGTATTGCTTTCTTCCTATAGTTATCCATTACTTGATATGGCTAAAGGAGAGGCAGTGTTTATTCCATATTCGGAAGAGTCTCTTAACAAACTAAAAAATAAAGTTGTGCATACAGTTTTAGAGGAAAATTCTATCCCGATCACCATTGATAGTGTATATCCTAAAATAGTATTCCCAGGGTCTATTGTTAGTGTTAATTCTATCGTGATCAGCGATGAGGATTTTGTAAAGCTCATAAAGCCGATTGCCGATAAAAACGTTGCGCAGCCAACCTATCATTTATTTACCTTCTATATTCCTCAGTGGATGGAAACAAAAAATATTGGCAAGGACATAAATGAGTTACAAGCGTCCCTATATTTTTATAAGAAAAATAAATTTAGCCCATTTTACTTTGAAAATGCAGGATTAAATTATTCTTATATATTAGCTACTTATTCTTTATTCACATTAGTAGGGGTTTTAGTAGCAACGGTATTTTTATTAGCAGCAGGTAGCTTCGTTTACTTTAAACTGCATACTTCTCTTGAAAGAGAAAAGCGTAAATTCGATGTATTAAAGCGAATGGGCTTAACGGATACGGAGCTCAAAAAGCTTGTGAATCGTCATTTGTTCCCGCAATTTTTCTTACCATGGGGTGTTGCAATGATGCACAGCCTCTTTGCTTTTCTTATGGTTCAAGGTGTTTTAAAGGATATTGCTAATATCTCCATTGTAAAAGAAGTTGTCTTATCTTTTAGTTTTTTTGTTTTAATTCAAGTAGTCTATTTTTACTTGATTCGTTGGCGATACATCTCGCATATACGTTCGTAGAAAATACGTACAAAAGAGAAAAAAATGAGTTATTTGACGTAAATTATGACATGAAATAAAAAGTTTCGTTGTTTTATATATATATTTCTTATATAATGTTACTGAATGATGATTCATTTTGTCTTTATTTAGTAGATTTAGGTGATGAGATGGATGGGGTGTGATTCCTTTACAAAGGAAGTCCAAACATTTACTGAATGAAGATAAGCCTCCGGCGGATGTCACGGATTGTTTATCTGCGCGAAAGCGAAGGGTCAGTGTCAATGCGCCAAGGCGAAATTGATACGATAAGGGGATGGTGTAATTGAATTTAGTTTCAAGTGTTCGTCAGCAAGCATTAGAGCAACCGGATAAAATTGCATATCATTTTATGGGAAAAGATACGACGTACGGTGAGTTTGAACACACAGTTGGTCGTTTTGCAAAAGGGTTACAACAATTAGGGGTAGAAAAAGGGGACCATGTGGCTTTTTTACTCGGCAATACACCACATTATTTAATTTCGTTATATGCAACAATGAGTATTGGGGCAACAGCAATTCCAATTAATCCAATCTATACACCGGATGAAATTTCGTATATTTTGCATAATGGGGATGTAAAAGCTGTTATTGCACTTGATGCACTTCTTCCATTAGTAGAAATGGGTGTACATGCTTTTCCAAAGGTAAAAACATTTGTTGTTTGTGAGACAACAGAAGATGTTGCTGAAAAAGTAACTACTTTATCCGATGAGGCAAAAGCAAAAATTCATTTATTTTCACAAGTGATTGCTAGTGTATCAGAATCTTGCCAACCAGTAGAAGTAGCTGACGAAGATAATGCAATTATTTTATATACTTCAGGAACGACAGGTACTCCAAAGGGTGCAATGCTGACGCATGGCAATATCTATTCAAATGCACGAGATGTTGCGCATTATTTAGGCTATAGAGCAGATGATCGTATTATTGCAACTTTACCAGTTTTCCATGTATTTGCGTTAACGGTCGTCGTCAATGCACCTTTATTGAGTGGAGCAACAGTTTTACTTGTACCACGTTTCAGTCCAACAGAAATCTTTAAAATTACGAAGGAACAAAAAGCAACAGTCTTCGCTGGTGTGCCAACTATGTATAATTTCTTGTATCAATTACCTGAAGGCAATCCTGAAGATTTCTCAACAGTTCGCTTAGCAATTTCAGGAGGTTCATCTTTACCTGTAGCACTCTTACATAATTTCGAGAAGAAATTTAATGTGCGTGTTTCAGAAGGGTATGGCTTATCAGAAGCTTCACCGGTAACGTGCTTCAACCCATTGAATCGTGAACGTAAGGCAGGTTCTATTGGGGCATCCATTTCCAATGTTGAAAATAAAGTGGTCGATGTAAATGGACAAGAAGTGCCCGTTGGCGAAGTAGGGGAGCTAATTGTACGAGGGCCTAACGTTATGAAGGGCTATTATAAATTACCTGAAGAAACGACTATGGCTATACGTGATGGCTGGTTATACACAGGGGATTTAGCTAAAGTTGACGAAGAAGGGTACTTCTACATTGTTGACCGTAAAAAAGATATGATTATTGTAGGCGGATTTAACGTATATCCAAGAGAGGTTGAAGAAGTACTCTTTGCACATAATAATATCGTTGAAGCGGCAGTTGTAGGTTTCCCAGATCCTAACTTAGGTGAGGCAGTTCATGCATATGTTGTCTTAAAAGATGAAGATGCAACTTCAACAGAAGATCTTCTCGCATACTGTGCAAAACATATGGTGAAATACAAGGTTCCTAAAGTAATTGAGATTATAGATGAATTACCGAAAAATACGACAGGCAAAATTTTACGCCGTTCATTAAAAGAAAAAGTGTAAGAAACTGTAGCTACTATTGAAAAATAGTAGCTTTTTTTATCCCGCATAAATGAACAGTTAGATTCACATTTCAAGATTTAAGAGAAGGTGGGAGATCAACTGCCCGTAAAAGTTCAATTGATTAGGGGCAATAAATGTTTTCTGTGAGAAAGCGAAGTGCAAACGTAGTAGCAGGGTGTTAGTCACACAAACGTTTTCATAGAATGGGATTTTAGCTGGTGTTCCTCTAGTGAGGGACGAGGAACACCCACTGATTGAAGATTCACTTTAGGCTAATATTACAGCAATGTAAAAAAGCATGGCCACTTATTTAAATAAGTTGAGTGTGTATGTCTGTAAGTGATAAAATCAAACTTGTGAAATCTACATACTTTTTAACTTCCCTCCGAAAGAAGTCTCCCACATCTAAACGTGAAGGTGAGACAGCACCAGTGAAAGTGGAAGACTTCTTTTGTTTAGGTGTAGCCTAAAGATGTCTCTTTTTTTGCCATGATATAATCAGATTTAGATTGATGAAAGACTGTTATATCAATAAAATTGGACAATAATAATCATTCAGTGTTCTTGTTCTAGTCGTAAAATACCGTAGAAAAGTGATAGATGATGTCATTTTGACTATGCGAAAGCAATGGTTGGTCAGCACATCCAATAACGAAATATTAAAATTCATTAATGCGTACTATAGAAAATAAGATATGAAGTGAGGTGATTTGATATGGTAAACAAAGCCTATATGTTTCGTCTGTATCCAACGCAAGAACAAGAGAAACTTCTTGCGAAAACTTTCGGTTGTGTTCGTTTTGTCTATAACAAAATGCTTTCGGAGCGAAAAGAAATGTATGAGCAGTTCAAGGATGACAAGGAAGCGTTAAAAAGGAAAAAATTCCTAACTCCTGCCAAGTATAAAGTAGCATTTGCATGGCTTAAAGAAGTGGACAGCCTTGCATTGGCAAACGCTCAACTTAATTTGCAGCAAGCATGCAACAATTTCTTTTCTGGTCGTGCCCAATTTCCGAAGTTCAGAAACCGTAAGGCAAAACAATCCTACACAACCAATGTGGTGAACGGAAACATTATGCTTTTGGATGGCTCTATCAAATTACCGAAACTAAAACTTGTAAAAATGAAGCAACATCGAGAAATTCCGTCCCATCATAGGATCAAGTCTTGTACGGTTTCACGAACAAAAACAGGAAAATACTATGTTTCTATTCTCACCGAATACGAACATCAACCTATACAAAAAGAAATTCAAGCTGTTGTAGGTTTAGATTTTTCCATGAATGGCTTATTTGTCGATAGCGAAGAAGGTAAGACAGCCAATTACCCACGTTTCTATCGTCAAGCCTTGGAAAAATTAGCGAAGGAACAACGTATTCTATCACGCAAAAAGAAAGATTCTAATCGTTGGTACAAACAGCGTCTTAAAGTAGCGAAGTTGCATGAAAAAATCGCCAATCAACGGAAAGACTTTCTGCATAAAGAATCGTATCAAGTAGCAAAAAGCTATGATTGCGTGGTAATCGAAGATCTCAACATGAAGGGAATGTCACAAGCCCTCCGTTTTGGTAAAAGTGTTGCAGATAATGCATGGGGCATGTTTACAACATTTCTTAGGTACAAGTTAGAGGAGCAAGGGAAAAAATTGATCAAAATAGACAAGTGGTTTCCATCTTCCAAAACTTGTTCCTGTTGTGGTCAAGTAAAGGAGTCCCTATCTCTTTCTGAGCGTACGTTCCACTGTGATTGTGGGTTTGTGGCAGACAGGGACTGGAATGCCGCTATCAACATCAAACATGAAGGAGTGCGCTTATTATCCTTAGCGTAGCAAAAAGAACTCTTGGAACAAGAGGGATAGCTCGGTCAGTTTTCGTTGGCTACTAAAAGCAACGATAAGTCGAGAAGCCCCCACTTCGGTAGGTTTTAAGTGGTGGGTAGTTCACAGGCTTGTCATATAGTGATGGAGTAGTAACACCACAGATAGTAAACAGAATGGAACCCTTTGGTGTCTAGCTACGTCAAAGCTTTTAGAAAATTAAATTGAAAGAGAGCATATGGAAAAATGATAGAACTCATCAAAGAGTTAATTAGTTTTATTATGCATATTGATGTGCATTTAGAAGAGATCATTCGTGAGTTTGGTAATTTGAGTTATTTCGTTTTATTTGCAATTGTTTTTGTTGAAACTGGTGTCGTAATTTTCCCATTCCTGCCAGGTGATTCATTGCTTTTTGCTAGTGGTACATTGGCAGCAGCAATGGGCGCGTTTAACATGTGGATATTAATCCCTGTGTTTTTAGCAGCTGCAATTTTAGGGGATACGATGAATTATCATATTGGTCATAAAGTAGGGACATCCATTCCGCCAAAGAGCTTCCTTGGTAGAGTCGTTAAGAAAGAACGTATGGAGGCAGCAGAAAAGTTCTTTAATAAGCATGGTGGAAAAACGATTGTCATCGCACGTTTTATGCCTTTCATCCGTACATTCATACCCTTTGTTGCAGGGGCTAGTAAAATGAAGTATGGTTACTTCATTTTGTATAATGTTGTAGGTGCAGTGTTATGGGTATTCAGCTGTACATTACTAGGTTATTACTTTGGTAATATACCTATTATTAAAGACAACTTCTCAACGGTTTTAATATTAATTATCTTAATTTCAGTAATACCAGCCGTAGTTGGTGTTATTAAATCAAAAGTAAGTGGAAAATAAAAGGACAGTCCAAAAGTGAAAGAAGATCACTTAGGACTGTCCTTTTTTTACTCATCACACTATAATGAAAGTTCTTTTCTGTACGAAAGCTAGTGATAACATAGCGGCAGATGTTATCACAGGACTTGATACTCTAGCCTTCTTGCCCTATTCGTTTGCGTTTTAGGATATCGTCTGGAACGTTGATGCTCAAGCAAGTCGCATCATATATAGTTTATGCTTTAACGCTAATTATTGGGGATGATCTATTTTTTACTATTCTAAATAATAGATAAGACCTTGAGAATCTTCTATTTCTGTATCGCGTGGTATGTCGATAACTAAAATATTTGAATAGGAATTATCCATTTCGTATCGTTCTGCCCCTCGATTAAAATCTAAGAAACCTATTGTTGCTTTTAAACGATAATAATTTACTAGCTGTTTAGAAAGAGATTCAATAAATAACTGGTTTTGTGCCACATATACATCAGGTAGTGGTACTTCGTCAGAAAGATCGACACCATTTATTATGAAAGGAAATTGATAATAGGTAATTAGAGCTTTCCCCGATTCAATATTGTCATTATAACGTTGTCGAATATTCAAGCTTAAATAATTGTCATCACTATTTATTACAACAGGTAATGTATCTCCATCAAAGTCAATTTCCCATGTTTTCTTTTTGTAGTCTGAAGTTAAATACGAAGAATTGAATTCTTGATCATACTTTTGGATTTGATCAAATTTTTTCTCAACTTGTTTAATATCGGAAGGAGAAAGTACTGGTATTTTTGAATCTGAAAAAAAGCTAATATAAATGGAAGCAGTGAGTCCTAGAATGATATAACTAGTAATGCCAATCATAATACGCTTAGGTGTCCAAATTCTTTTAGTTTTATTACCTAATTTACTTAGTATTTGAAAAATAGCAATTACGAGTAGTATTGAAGTAAAAAAGTATATTGTAGTTACTATCATTTACGAGACACCTCCGATTTATTAGCAATCCAAATAGTGAGGCTAAAGAATAGTGTAGCCACAAGCAAACAAAGAACACTAATCACAAGATTTGGTAGCATCATTAGAGGAATAATGTTTGGTGCCATAAAAATGTAAATAAAGCTAAACACCATAAAAGTAGATAGAAATATTTTTATCACTAAGGGCCCTTTGAAGCTGGTGCCAAACAGTAAGCCGATTGCACCAAATAAACAAATGCTACTGAAGCATAATATGAATGTTGATGGTGAAATAAATAGACCTTCTTTTACAAAAGATTCCTTTTCCACTAATAAAATCCCTAATACTTGTAAATAGTAAGTCGAAATAATAATAATGACTGCAATAAAACTGTACATGATCATGACAAATATATTTGCGATGGCGCTTGATGTCCGACTAGAAATAACGGATAAATCATCAACTCGATACGCTTTTGTTGTAAAAAGAAGTGCTACGATAAATGCCCAAATGGCTGAAACAATAAGAAATGTATCGAGTGAATAAATTGAAAATCGAACATCTAAATTTCCATGTCCATAACCAGAAGAGGCACTTCCAGAGCTAGATTTTAAAACGCCAAAAATGATTTGTACAATAACTAAGGAGCTAAGGGCAGAAATATTTAATTTTGCTTTCCATTTCACTTGTTTTTTTACAATTGCTTTAAGTGAAATATTAGTCAAAGATTGCATCAATATCACGTCCTTTTTTAGTTGTTAAATACATGCAAACTTCACTTGCAGTAAGTGCTGATACTTGGATGCCTTTTGTTCGAAGCATTTCTTCTGAGACGAATAGTTTACTAGCATCTACTACAGCTGAGGTCATCCCTGCCACAATCTTTTGAGCGTAAACTTCCGTCTCAGAGAGCAGATCCGCAAGTTCATCACTTGGTCCGTGAAGTGATATGAGCTGTTCCTTAAATTCATCCAATGGCGCGTGGGCAATGACGGAGCCTTCATCTATTAATAAAATTTCTTCTAAGATAGATTCCATCTCTTGTAAATGGTGACTAGTAATTAAAAATGTCCGTGGAAATGCTAGGTATTCCTTTAAAATTGCTCTGTAAAAATCAGTACGAATCGCTTCGTCCATACCATTCATCGGCTCATCTAAAATGGTTAGTGCACAGCGACTTACTAATCCATAAACAAGATTAAAGGTTGCCAATTGACCTTTAGATAGTTGTTGGTGCTTTGCTGTAAGGTCGATACTCGCATAATCGAGCATGCGATGAGCTAATTCATTTTGCCAATTAGGATAAAAATCAGCTCCCATCTTAAGAATATCTTCGAGCGACAAGTAATCTGAGAAGCTTAATTGATCATCGATAAAAATCATATTGGCAGCTGTTTGAATATTATTAAAGGGATTTTCATTAAATACTTTACATGAACCAGTCGTAGGTTTTAGATAGCCTGCAAAAATATTCAGCAATGTCGACTTACCTGCACCGTTGCGACCAATAATGCCGATAATTTTTTCTGCATCAATAGTGCAGGTTACACGTTGCAGTGCTTGACGACGTCCAAAGCTTTTAGATAACTCCTTACATTGAATAATATTCATTCCAACCCCTCCTGTGTTTTTCGAATAAGCACTAGCAATTCTTCATCAGATACAAGTAAACGTTTTGCCTCTAAGACGATCTCTTGTGCCATTTTGGTCAATATTTCGTTTCGACGTTTCAATAAAATTCGTTCCTTAGCATCTATAGTGACAAACATTCCTAACCCCCGTTTTTTATATAAAAGTTGCTCTTCCAGTAAAATTGTCAATCCCTTACCAGCTGTGGCGGGATTTATATTGAATAACTCAGCTAGTTGGTATTGTGAATAGACTTTCTGGTCTGCTTGTAATCGATCGGCAATGATTTCGTGCTGCAGCCATTCAGCAATTTGTATATAAATCGGTGTTGTACCATCTAGATGAACGTGCATCGAAAAACCCCCTTTCGTTGCTACAAAATATAGTGCATTAGTGTTGTGATGTACTATACATCGAAATTTGGTAAATGTCCATATGAAAAGATAATATTTTACAAATCCATATAAGGAAGGTTTGAGTGAATTTAATAAAGGTAGATCGGCAAAAGGAATAATATTTTATTATGAGTAAATTGGAGTTTTGGGTAACGATTTTTTTGAAACTCATCAACGAGTGTTGAGGATGATACATACTGAGGATTAGGGACTAGAAGACCCCTTAGGGATAGGATCATAGTGGCTCATCGTACGCTACCAATTGGTACGAAAATCACTATGCTATATGGGTAATTTATTTTATTGTATATAATGTTAATTATTGTTAGTCGATTTTTAGACAGTTACTTGAATGAGAAGCAGATAGTGCTGAAAAATGCTATAATAATGTTACTAATAACTAGAGAAATGGGGGGCGACGAAATGGAAGTATTTATCGGCAGACAGCCAATTTTTAACCTTCAGGAACAAATCGTTGCATATGAATTATTATATCGCAGCAAAAACGTGAATGCTTTTCCAATGGTCGATTCAGATGCTGCCACAATTGATGTATTAGTAAACTCATTTCTTTTAATTGGCATTGAAGAGGTAACAAAAGGAAAACCTAGTTTTGTTAATTTTACAGAAAACTTGCTTATGAGTCCTTTAAATGAATACATAAATCCATCGCAAGTTGTTATTGAGATTTTAGAGGATGTCCCTATTACAGCTCAGTTAGTCGAGAGAGTTATTGAGCTCAAATCATATGGGTTTAAAATAGCATTAGATGATTTTATTTTAGATGATCAAGTACAAGTTTATGATGAGTTATTCACTTATATCGATTATATAAAAGTTGACTTTTTATCGTCACCACTACTAGAGCGAATGGAAATTGAAAATATAGTGAAAGAAAATTTCCCTCACATAAAATTGCTCGCTGAGAAAGTAGAGACACGTAAGCAATTTGAAGTGGCGAAGCATACTGGCTATGAATTGTTTCAAGGCTATTTTTTTGAACAACCTCAAATAATTACAGCAACCGATATACCTGCGAATACAATTCAATATTTATATATTATTACGCTATTAAAAGAAGAGGAACCTAATATACAGTTATTGGCGGAAAGTATTGAGCGTGACATTTCATTAACATATAAATTATTGCATATGGTTAATAATTCAGAGTTGCGTTCTAAATCCAAGGTTCGTTCGATTAAACAAGCGATTATATTACTCGGGGTTCCAAATTTACGAAAGTGGATTTATTTATTGGCGATGCGAGAAATTGACAGAAATACTGATAATGATCTGTTTAAAGAAGTCATGCGTACATCTTTATTTAGAGCAAAGGTATGTGAGAAATTAGCCAAGCTTTCCTATAAGAAAAATTTCTCTGAATATTTTTTAGTTGGGATGTTTTCATTAATAGACACGATGTTGCAAAGACCGCTGAATGTTATTTTACAGCAGCTACCTTTTTCAGAAGACGTTACAGCAACGCTTTTAGGTAATCAAACTGAAATGACACCTTATTTGGAATTCAGTACTGCGTTAGGCAAGTTAGATTGGTCTAAATTAGAAAGATTAGCTCCTCAGTTTACTATTGATTTTTCAACTATTGATCTTTTATACAATGAAGCCATGGAGTGGGCAGAAAAGTCTTTATAAAAATAAGGACCAATCTTCGTTTGTTTAGTGGAAAAAGCCGTTAAGTATATATTTTAGTGAAAAGTCAAAAATAAGTTATCTTTAAATTTTTTTAAGGTAGCTTATTTTTATGTTTTTAATAAGCCAGCTTGCCATTAGTTGATCTTCGTTACGACTGGGCGACTCCTTGTGGATTAGCAATAGAGGAACGAAGGCTAAAAGCATCACATCCTGTGATAACGCCTTCGTGACCAACATTGGTGCCGCTGCCGCTTCGTTAGCACTACGCTTTCGCGCAAAAAACATCTGTTGGCCTGAGACCCTGCAGCTAGCAAGTAGGGGAACGAAGGCTAAGAGCATCACGTCCTATGATAACGCCTTCCCCCGACGCCCCCAGGAAGCTTTGCTCTGTGCGAAAGCGTAGCGTCAGCAGCAACAAAGCGCCCAGTCGGAACGGAAATCAACCACACGTTATGATGATGAATCTAATTGTCATAGATGTAATACATAATGCAAACTATAAAAATACATGTTCCTTCATCAAGACGAAGTTCTCAATGCGAAAACTATTTGCTATAATCATCTCGTCTTTAAAAAATTCTGAAAGTTGAAGTGGGCGTGGGTGAAATGAATCAAATTCATGATGTAAGGGAAAGCATTGTGGAGTATGTATACGTCATAGTAGGAGCTGCAATTATTGCCATCGGCTTTAATGTATTTTTACTGCCAAATCAAGTAGCTTCTGGTGGAGTAAGCGGGATTAGTACAATTTTAAACGGTTTATTTGGTTGGAATCCTGGCTTAGTACAATATGCATTTAATATTCCATTATTTATAGCAGGTATATTATTACTTGGAAAGAAGTTTGGGATAAAATCGTTTATTGGAACAGTGACATTACCGTTCATTGTATTACTAACGAACAGTTGGAGTCCTTGGACAGATAATCCTTTACTCGGTGCACTATTTGGGGGGATTGTAGTCGGTATAGGAATAGGACTTGTTTTTAAGGGGAATGCTTCTACTGGTGGCACTGATTTACTAGCGCAAATTATTACAAAGTATACTGGAATAACACTTGGTACAAGTGTACTTTTAATTGATGGGATTATCGCAATTAGTGCGGCAATTGTTTTTGACTTAGAGAAAGGTTTGTATGCCCTGATTGGACTTTATGTCACGACAAAAACGATTGATATTATTCAGCTTGGCTTTAGTCAATCTAAAATGATTTACGTTATTACGATGAAACAAGATGAGGTACGTGATGCCATATATGCCGAGATCAATCGAGGAGTGACAAAGTTGCCTGCAATAGGTGGCTATACAGGGGAAGCGCGACCAGTTTTGATGGTTGTGGTTTACCAAACAGAATTCACAAAGCTGAAACAACTCATTAAAAACGTTGACCCATCAGCGTTTGTGATCGTTTCTAATGCTTATGAGGTGTTGGGAGAAGGTTTCAAACGTGCATAACTTTGGTATAATGTCGGGGAAAGATACTTATTTACTTTGAGGAGGGTCCCTAATGAAAAAAGCAATGTTAACATTAGCGATTGGTTCAGCAATCTTCTTAGCTGCTTGTGGTGGAGGTAAAACGGCAAATGAAGGTTCAAAAACTACTGCACCAGATGGCGAAACAATTGCAATGAAATCTTGTATTACTTGCCATGGTGGTGAACTACAAGGCCAAGGAAATGCGCCGAAAATTAGTGATGCTGGTTCTCGTTTTTCGGAAGCTGAACTTTTAGATATTATAGAAAATGGTAAAGGTTCAATGCCTCCTGGTATTGTTAAAGGCGAAGATGCAAAAGCAGTTGCTAAATGGTTGGCATCTCAAAAATAAAATGATCATCAAACTAGCGGGGCTGGAGAACCGCTAGTTTTTTTATGTGTAGAAGTTTTTAGTCATGAAGACAGAGTGTAAATATAGTTCTTTTAAACTTAGACATGCTAAAATAAAGTGAAACTGCCATCAGTAAGCTGATTGCTAGTTGAACCAATCGGGTGTATACAGCTAGTTAATTGCCACGGATAGTGGGAATTTTACTGACTGTTAACACAGACAAAACATATTCAATTCCTTTGAATGGAGGCTACAAAACATTGGTCGTAGTATTAACAAGAGACGTTATGGAAAAATTTAAGTTAGAATTGTTAGCTGGTGAGGAAGGAATAGGAAGAACGATTGTTACGAGTGATATTTCAAGACCGGGGCTTGAAATGGCGGGATATTTTACGCATTATCCTGCAAATCGAGTCCAATTGCTTGGAAAAACAGAACTTTCATTTTTTGAAATGTTACCTGCAAATGTGAAACTGGAACGCATGCGTCTACTATGTTCGCAGGATACGCCAGCTATTATTATTTCTCGGGATTTAGAGGTACCGAAGGAACTTATACAGGCGTCCAATGAAAAACATGTACCTGTATTTAAAACACATATGACAACAACGAAATTTTCGAGTAGACTAACAAACTATTTAGAAGGTCGCTTAGCACCAATGACTGCTGCTCATGGAGTTTTAGTTGATATATACGGTATCGGTGTACTCATTATCGGAAAAAGTGGTGTAGGGAAAAGTGAAACAGCACTTGAGCTTGTCAAGAAGGGGCACCGTTTAGTGGCTGATGATTGTGTAGAGATCCGTCAGGAGTCAGAGAACTTTTTAATTGGTAGTCCACCACCTCTTTTAGAACATTTACTCGAAATTCGAGGCATCGGTATTATCGATATTATGACCCTTTTTGGAGCAAGTGCGGTACGTCCGTACAAGCGTATTACATTAGTGATCGAATTAGAAATATGGGATCCAGAAAAAGTATATGATCGTCTAGGTTTAGAGGAAGAGAAAATGAAAATCATTGATACGGAATTAACGAAGTTAACGATTCCTGTAAGACCTGGACGAAATGTGTCTGTTATTATTGAAGTAGCAGCAATGAATTATCGTTTGAAAAAAATGGGTGTTAATGCAGCTGAAGAGTTTTCTAGAAGATTAGATGAGGTGATTTCATCAGCGGATGAATTAGATGATTAATTGTTCGTTAATAGGATACAATAGCCTATATGATAGATGAGAGGAGTTTAAGATGGATTTATTATTATTAGATATTAATCCGATTGCTTTCCATTTAGGACCTATTTCCGTTCGTTGGTATGGGTTACTAATTGTATCGGGTATAATTTTAGCTTATATTGTTGGACAAAGAGAGGCTGTTAAGAGGGGCCTACCGGAGGATTTTCTTGCTGATTTATTACTATGGGCTGTTCCTATATCCATAATATGCGCACGTATTTATTATGTAACGATGCGTTGGGATTATTATAGTGAAAACCCGGGGAAGATTATTGAAATTTGGAATGGTGGTATCGCTATTCACGGTGCACTTATTGGGGCATTTTTGACAGGTTACATATTCACTCGTAGAAGAAATATAAGTTTTTTACGAGTAGCAGATATTGCGGCACCGAGTATTTTAATTGGACAGATAATTGGGCGCTGGGGAAATTTTATGAACCAGGAAGCTTATGGCGGTCCAGTATCACGTGAATTTTTAGAACAATTAATGTTGCCGGATTGGATTATTAATCAAATGTATATTGAAGAATTAGGAACTTACGTACATCCTACTTTTTTATATGAATCCATTTGGAACTTCATTGGGCTAATTATTTTACTAGTATTACGCAAAGTAAATTTAAATCGTGGGGAAATATTCTTCAGCTATTTAATTTGGTATTCAATCGGTCGATTCTTTATAGAAGGTATGCGTACAGATAGCCTGTATTTGGTAGGGGATTTACGTTCAGCTCAGGTTGTTTCGATAATAGGCATTGTAGTGGGACTTGGTGCGATTATTTACCGTCGTATAAAAGTAAAACCCGCAGTGAAATATTTAGATAATAAATAGGGGGTTCGAAAAGTGACTGTAAAAGCATTACTATTTGATTTTGATGGTACATTACTCAATACTAATGATTTAATCATTCAAACATTTATGCATGTTTTAAACGAGCGATTTCCCGGGCAATATTCGCCAAAAGATTGCCTGAAATTCCTTGGTCCGTCCCTAAAACAGACATTTAGTGACATTGCTCCTGGTGAAGAGGAAGCAATGATTACAAAATATCGTGAATATAATGAAGCGCATCACGATGAGCTTGTCACTCAATATCCTGATGTGGTCCCAACTTTAGAGCAATTAAAGGATATGGGCATCAAATTAGCGATTGTGTCTACAAAGCGTAATGGGATGATTGATCGTGGATTATCTGTGCTAGGAGCAAGTCATTTATTTGATGTCCGTATTGGTACGGATGATGTGAAAAATGTAAAGCCTAATCCAGAGCCTGTTTTACTGGCGCTTGAACGCCTTGGAGTAAACAAGGAAGAGGCCATTATGATTGGTGACAATTCCCACGATATTGAGGCAGGACATAACGCTGGAGTTAGAGCAGCTGGTGTCGCATGGGCATTTAAAGGTGAGGAATACTTACAGCAATTCAAACCGGAATATATGTTGCATCATATGACGGATTTATTTGAAATTGTGAAAGCGGGGTAAGTAAATGGCACGTAAAACAGAACGCTATCGTGTCGAAGGAGCAAACTCGCTTTGGAATATTTATGACACGGTGTCCTTTTGGAAGGTGATGAAGTGTTTCATTGTCATTCAAATTGGACGCTTCACACCATTTTTACGTGTGAAAAACTGGTTGTATAGAACTTTTTTAAAAATGGACATTGGTGAACAAACTTCCATAGCTTTAATGGTTATGCCAGATACAATGTTTCCGGAACGTATTCACATAGGTGACAATACCGTTATAGGCTTCAATACGACTATTTTGGCGCATGAATATTTAATAGAGGAATATCGTCTAGGGGATGTTCATATTGGCAATGAAGTAATGGTTGGTGCGAATTCAACGATACTACCAGGTGTAACGATAGGTGACGGTGCAATCGTGTCAGCTGCAACCCTTGTACATAAGGATGTGCCAGCAGGTTGTCTAGCAGGCGGCAATCCTATGCAAATTATTTATTCAGCTGAACAAATGGCGGAACGCAAACGCAATGAAGTAGTAGAATGGTCCACGCAAAAAAAATAATAACATCGAAACTGTGCAAGCTTTGCTGTGCACAGTTTTTTTCTTTTGAAAAGCTGTTGTGAAGTTAAGGGGTCATCTTAAATTCGGCAAAACGAGGGGATGATTTCCGTTCCTCTAACGCTGATCCCCAAGGAATCGCTCAGTCTCCACTCCATCAACCACTTCACATAGCATGTATCTTCTGGCATGACATTCTAATTACTAGTAATAAAACGAAACTACAGCAGCTTTGTGTGAAAGCGTAGCGACAGCAACAACAATTCGGAGGAAGCTCTCGATGCTCGCCCGCTGGAAAGCGAGTAGCCTAGACCGGAAATCACTCGCCATAAATTTCCTTGATGATTTTATTTTTCAACACCTTAAACTGTGCAGCCTTACTACGCACAGTTTTTTTGTCTAAAGATTTACTTGTTTAAGGAGAAAAAAAGCTTACTCTGTTGATTAAAGTTTAAAATTTTTTATTTTTAAGTATAATTAACAGAATAATCAGTATTGAAATTATTCGATAATTTCACGAAGTTACATTGACGGAAAAGAAGAAATAAGTTAGAATTCTTTCATAATCTAATTCTCTAACACTCTAGTGAGTTAAAGTGAATCGTAAGGAAGTGTCAAAATGTCGTCGATTAAAATGTTTGAAAAACCACTTGGAATGCGCGATACATTTCCACAAATATTCGAAAAGGTAGAGACTGTTAGAAATACTGGACGAGACTTTTTATGCCGAAGAGGCTTTGAATTTATTAAAACACCTGCAGTAGAGTATTTCGATACAGTCGGTAAAGCATCTGCAATAGCCGATGCGCATTTATTTAAATTAGTAGATAGCCAAGGCAACACGTTAGTATTACGACCGGATATGACAACACCGATTGCACGCGTGGCAACGTCAAAACTATTAAAAGAGATGATCCCAGTACGTCTCGCTTATTTTGCTAGTGTATTTCGCGCACAGGAAGCGGAAGGTGGGCGTCCGGCAGAATTTGATCAAATGGGGATCGAGCTAATTGGGGACAATTCTGTATTTGCTGATGCTGAGGTTATTGTGACAGCTATGGAGTTATTAAAGCATTTTGGATTAGTGAATTTTAAAATGACGATCGGTCATGCAGGTATATTAAATTGTATTTTACAAGATTATACAGAAAGCGTTGAACAACAAAATATATTACGAGCACTCCTTGTGCAACGTAATTATGTAGGATTTGAAGAAGCAGTGGAATCATTTGATTTACCTAAAGCAAAATCCGATGCATTACTGCAATTTATTGAAGAAGCTATGAATGTAAAAGAAATTCAAGATATTGAAAAATACGTGCGGAAAAATGACGCATTAGAATATATGCAGCAGCTCGCTAAACTACTTGAAATTGCAGACTTAGCGGATTATGTAGCCTTTGATTTTACACTTTCTAGTCATATGAGCTATTACACAGGCATGTTATTCGAAGTGTTTGCTACCGGCAGTGGCTTTCTATTAGGCAATGGGGGACGCTATGACGGATTGCTGGAGGTATTTGGCTCAAAAGTAGGCGCTACAGGATTTAGTATTCGCGTTGATCGCTTATTAGAAACATTGGATGGGCAGGCTGTTGAACGACAAGAAACTACAGTCGTGTTATTTGAGGAAGAACAATTTGAAGAGGCGATTGCAAAGGTAAAAACGCTACGGGCAACTGGTAAACAGGCAACTTTGCAGTTAAGGAGTAGCCTTGTTGAAGAAGAAGCATTTTTAGCACACTTCACAGAAGTAGTGATTGTGGGACAGGAGGACGTTGACGGTGAATGAACTAACGATTGCTATGCCGAAGGGACGCATTTTTGACGAGGCATACGAGATGCTTTTAGAAGCCGGCTTTAATTTACCAGAAGAAGTCGAAATGTCCCGTAAATTAATGCTTGAAATTCCAGAAGAGAAAATTCGTTTCATATTAGCAAAGCCAATGGATGTGCCTGTGTATGTTGAACATGGCGTAGCGGATATTGGTATTGCTGGGAAGGATGTTTTGTTAGAACAGCAACGCGAAGTGCATGAGTTACTGGATTTGAAAATAAGTACTTGTTATATCGCTTCAGCAGGCTTACCTAATACGACAATGAATGAGATTGCACCAAGAATAGCGACAAAATATCCTAATATTGCAATGAAATATTATAAGGGTATTGGCGAGCAGGTTGAAATTATTGAGTTAAATGGTTCGATTGAATTGGCACCCATGATTAACTTAGCAGATCGAATTGTCGATATTGTTTCAACCGGTCGTACGCTGAAAGAAAATGGCTTAGTGGAATATGAATTTATTACAGACGTATCATCACGATTAATTGCTAACCCTGTAAGCTATCGCATGAAGAGTGACCGTATTATTGATCTCGTGAAACGTTTAAAGAAATGTGTTAAATAAATCGTGCTCACTTAGACCCTCTAGATATACACATAAAACAATATAAACAAAAAGAATTAGCTGGTATTGGTAGCGGGTTGATTATAACAGGAAACAGTGGAACAAACTGATTGAAGATTGTAAAGATGGCAATGTTTCAACTGTTATCATTACACACAAAGACAGATTCATATGCTTTGGTTATGATTGGCTTGAAAGATTTCTTAGTATGTGTGGAATTGTTGTTGTGAATGAGAGACTATCTCCTCAAGAAGAGCTGGTTCAAGACTTGATATCCATCATTCATGTATTTAGTCGTAGAATTTACGGGTTAAGGAAGTACAAAAGGAAATGTCGGAGGATGAAGATTTATGAAAAGAGCCTATTTAATAGAAATCAAACCGACAACTGAACAAATTAGTAAAATCCGTCAAACCATAGGCGTATGTCGGTATGTATATAATCTGTACATCTCTAAAAATAAAGAAATATATGAATCCGAGGGAAAATTTCTAAGTGGATACGATTTCTCTAAATGGTTGAATAACGTACACACAAAAGAAAATGACCAATGGATAAAAGAAGTACCAAGCAAAGCGGTGAAGCAAGCAATAATGAATGGAGATAAGGCTTTTAAAAGATTTTTTAGAGGATTATCTAAATTTCCACGCTACAAGAAAAAGAAAAATCAAGATGTGAAGTGCTATTTTCCTAAAAATAACAAAACAGACTGGAAACTAGAACGGCATAGGGTGAAAATTCCTATACTTGGTTGGATGAGACTAAAGGAATATGGATACATCCCGAAAGATACAATTGTAAAAAGTGGTACAGTATTTCAAAGAGCAGGAAAATATTTCGTGTCTGTGCTTTGCGAAATAGAAGAAGCAAGAACAGAAATATTACTTAATGAAACAGGTCTAGGGATTGATTTAGGGATTAAAGATTTTGCTATTCGTAGTGATGGGAAAATCCATAAAAATATCAATAAAACAGTGAAAGTAAGAAAGTTAGAAAAGAAGTTAAAACGTGAGCAACGCTCTTTATCACGAAAGTATGAAAATATAAAAAAGAGAGGTGAAAAGTCTGTTACTAATAAAAGAGCGAATATAAGCAAAAATGTTCTTAGAGTGCAAAAGCTACATACTCGACTGGTGAATATTAGATTAGAGTATGTAAAATCTATTGTAACGGATATGGCAAAAACCAAACCACAATTTATTACAGTGGAAGATTTAAATGTAAAAGGCATGATGAAGAATAAACATCTTTCCAAAGCTGTAGCACAGCAATGTTTTTATACTTTTAAAACACGGTTATTGACCAAATGTAAGAAATATGGAATCGAATTACGTCAAGTGGATAGGTTCTATCCATCATCAAAGTTGTGTTCATGTTGTGGTCAGAAGAACATAGGTTTAAAACTATCTAACCGAATATACACATGTAATTGTGGAAATGTAATGGATAGAGATTTAAATGCATCTATTAACCTTTTACAATCAAGAGAATATACGGTGCTAACTTAAATAGTCAGTATATATGTACGGTGGACTACATCGGAATTTACGCCTGTGGAGTGTTATATCAAACTGTAGTAGCGAGTTATCGGCGAGACAGGGCACGTAGAAACAGGAACACTCTAAGAGTATACATTTGTCTATATTTTTAGTAGCAGATTAATCTTATGAAAATTTTAAAGCTAGAAAAAGGTATTTCCTTAAAACGACCACTGGAAGGTGGAAATGAAGAACAGTTAAAGGTTGTACGCCAAGTATTGAAAGATGTTCGTGTACAAGGTGACGCAGCCATACGTTCTTATACAGAAAAATGGGATGGCTTTGCCCCTGACTTTTTACGCGTAACGAAAGAAGAGTTAGAAGAGGGCGCTAATTCAATTGATCAACAGCTTTATGCTGATTTAACAGAAGCTGCTCAAAATATTCGCCTTTATCACGAGCAGCAAAAGCGTTCAGGTTATCGCATGGAGCTTGCAGATGGTTCATGGCTTGGACAACGAATTACTGCTCTCGATGCAGTAGGTCTTTATGTTCCTGGTGGTACAGCAGCATATCCGTCTTCGGTCTTGATGAACGTGATTCCTGCACAAGTTGCTGGTGTCAAGCGCATTGTTATGACATCTCCCGCAGGTCGCGATGGAAAATTACCTCCAGGTGTACTTGCGGCAGCGCATATTTTAGGGGTAGAAGAAATATACAAAATCGGTGGAGCTCAGGCGATTGCGGCTCTTGCATATGGTACAGAGACAATTTCTCCCGTTGATAAAATTACAGGCCCGGGAAATATTTTTGTAGCATTAGCAAAACGTGAAGTATTTGGTGAGGTAGCAATTGATATGATTGCTGGCCCAAGTGAAATTGCGGTGATAGCAGATGACACAGCATTTGCTGATGAAATCGCAGCCGATCTTTTATCACAGGCGGAGCATGATAAATTGGCTTGTGCCATTTTAGTAACGACTTCTGAGCAATTGGCTAAAAAAGTAGCTGATGAGGTGGAGAAGCAATTAACGACTTTACCGCGTGAAGAGGTAGCGCGAGCATCGATAGAAAACTTTGGTGCCATTTATGTGGCTGAAACGATGGCAGATGCCATAGATGCGATTAATTCGCTAGCACCTGAGCATTTAGAAATTGTCACAAAAAATGCTGAGGCTGTAGCTGAACAAGTACGACATGCAGGTGGTATTTTCATCGGTCGTTATAGCTCAGAACCAGTGGGTGATTACTTTGCGGGGACTAATCATGTTCTACCGACGAATAGCACGGCACGCTTTGCAAGTGGTTTAAACGTTGATGATTTTGTGAAAAAATCGAGCATCGTCTTTTATAGTGAAAAAACTTGGGCAGAAAATGCACCGAAAATTGCACGTCTGGCACGAATGGAAGGCTTAGAAGGTCATGCGCGTGCAGTCGAATCGCGAGGATGGGAAAAGGAGTAGTACTATGACTGAAAAGAAACGATATGCAAAAGTTGAACGTACAACCAATGAAACACAAATTTCGGTAGCCATCGATTTAGATGGTGAAGGAAAGGCGGAT
The DNA here is from genome assembly GCF_040183165.1 of Lysinibacillus zambalensis. Lineage (NCBI taxonomy): Bacteria > Bacillati > Bacillota > Bacilli > Caryophanales > Bacillaceae > Lysinibacillus > Lysinibacillus zambalensis. The sequence continues at coordinate 17,307 of NZ_JBEGDG010000028.1, read as the reverse complement.
ATTAAAACGGGTGTTGGCTTTATGGATCACATGCTTGATCTATTTATCAAACATGGGCTTTTTGATGGGACGATACAAGCGAACGGTGATACCTATATAGACGATCACCATACAACAGAAGACCTCGGAATTGTTTTAGGCCAAGCTATCCGTGAAGCGCTCGGTGATAAAAAAGGAATAAAGCGTTACGGGACAGCATTTGTGCCCATGGATGATGCGCTTGCACAGGTCGTTGTAGATTGCTCGAATCGTCCGCACTTAGAATATCGTGTGCCACCTTTGAAGGAAAAGGTCGGTAGTTTTGATACTGAATTAGTGCATGAATTTTTGTGGAAGTTTGCACTTGAGGCACGGATGAATGTTCATGTCATCGTACCTTATGGACAAAATACACATCATATTATCGAGGCAATTTTTAAAGCGTTAGCACGTGCCATTGACGCAGCGGTGGAAATTGACCCACGTGTGAAAGGTGTACCATCGACTAAGGGGCTGTTAACGTGAAAATAGGTGTTATTGATTATGGAATGGGGAATTTATTTAGTGTTGAACAAGCCTTAAAACGACTTGGCTGTGAGGTTATTGTCACATCTGACGAGACTGAACTAGATGCAACAGATGCGCTGTTGCTTCCTGGTGTTGGGGCATTTCCAGATGCCATCAAACGTTTAGCTGAAATGAATTTAGATCGATATTTACAGAAGGTAAAAGCTGAAAATCGACCACTTCTCGGGATTTGCTTAGGCATGCAATTATTATTTGAGCAAAGTGAAGAAGTGAACACTACGCAGGGTTTGGGCTTTTTTAAAGGAAGCATTAAACGATTTAGTGGTGACAACGCAGGGCAGATGTACCGAGTACCGCATATGGGATGGAATGAGCTCATAGTAACAAAGCGTCCTTCATGGTTAAAGGGAGAAGGGACGGCAAGGCATGTTTATTTTGTGCACTCGTTTTATGCGACCGATATTGATGAAACAGAGCTTGTCGCTTATGCGGATTACCATGGTATTAAGGTTCCTGGCATTGTTGCAAATGACTCTATTACGGGCATGCAGTTCCATCCCGAAAAGTCAGGTGAACTAGGTGTGTATTTATTAAAGCAGTGGTTGGAGGGGGTGGCCTCATGTTAACAAAGCGCATTATTCCATGTCTTGATGTGAAAGAGGGACGTGTTGTAAAAGGTGTACAGTTTGTGTCATTACGTGATGCGGGTGACCCAGTAGAGCTTGCGAAGTTTTATGATGAGCAAGGGGCAGATGAGCTTGTGTTTCTAGATATCTCGGCATCACATGAAGGCCGTGAAACGATGGTTGATGTCGTCCGACAAACTGCAGCTACATTAGCCATTCCATTCACAGTAGGTGGTGGAATCCGTACATTAGATGATATGAAACGCATTTTACGTGCAGGTGCTGATAAAGTATCCGTGAATACTTCTGCTCTAGAGCGACCGAAGCTGATTAAAGAAGGTTCTGATTTTTTTGGCGCACAATGTATTGTTGTCGCTATTGATGCTCGCTTTAGTGAGGAAGATGCTACATGGATGGTTTATACGCATGGAGGACGAAATAAAACAACATGGCAGGCAACTGAGTGGGCGAAGGAAGCGGTTCGCTTAGGTGCTGGTGAAATTTTATTAACGAGTATGAACAAGGACGGCGAGAAATCAGGTTTTGATTTAGCCTTAACAAAAGCTGTGAGAGAAGCTGTGACAGTTCCTGTTATTGCAAGTGGCGGTGCAGGGAATGCCGACCATTTTTACGAAGTGTTAGCTGAAGATGTCGATGCAGATGCAGCACTTGCCGCATCCATCTTCCATTACAAAGAAACGAGCGTAGCACAAGTAAAAGAGTACTTACGTGAAAAAGGAGTGGCAGTAAGATGATGGACAGCATTAAATTTGATGAAAAAGGTCTTGTCACTGCAGTTGTACAAGATGCGAATACAAAAGAAGTACTAACTGTAGCGTATATGAATAAAGAGTCGCTTGAAAAAACACTTGAATCGGGAGAAACATGGTTTTACTCACGTTCACGTCAAGAGCTCTGGCACAAAGGAGCAACTAGTGGCCATACACAAAAAGTTGTGTCAATTAAAGCGGACTGTGACGGTGATGCATTAGTCGTGGAAGTAATTCCTTCTGGCCCAGCTTGTCATAATGGAACAACTTCTTGCTTTACAGAAAATATTCAGCAAAATGCCAAGGTCGGATCTGTTGAGATTATTTCTAAACTTGCCAATGTTATTGCGAAACGTGAGCAAGAAATGCCAGAAGGGGCGTATACTACATATTTATTCGATAAAGGAATCGATAAAATCTGTAAAAAAGTTGGAGAAGAAGCAACTGAGGTTGTTATAGGTGCTAAAAATCGCGATACAGAAGAAGTAAAATGGGAGGCTGCCGATTTAATTTATCATCTACTCGTGTTACTACAAGAGCAAAAAGTAAGTGTTTATGACGTGTTACATGTGTTAGAAAAACGTCATGAGGAGAAATAACGGCATATTGCTTATTGTATGTTATAATAGAAGTTACTGTGTAAAGGAACGTATGATACGTTCCTTATTTCTTGTTTCGGAGGAAATGTATTGGAAAAGAAACGTCAAAAAGAGAATCAAACGAATATAGTGTCGTTCATTCCAACAGGCGACTATTATTATAAAAAATCAATTCAAGCAATGAATAGCGGACAAATGAATAAAGCCTATAAATATTTACAGCGAGCAGTTGATTTAAGTCCTGATGATCCAATGATTTTATTGCAGTTAGCGATAGTAGAGTTAGAGGGTCAACGTTTCGAGGAAGCGTATGATCTTCTTCGCCGTGCCTATCAGATAGATAAAGAAAATCCAGAAATTATTTTTTACATGGCAGAGGTTTCAGGATGTATCGGTATTATACATGATGCTAAACGCTTTGCAGAGCAATATTTAGAAATAGATCCAGAGGGTGCTTATGCTGATGAAGCTGCTGAAATATTAGACTTTGTTGATTTTGAGCAGGATGACTTTGAAGAGCTTGAAGGTTCTGCTGAAGATTTATATCGGCAGGAGCAAGCAAGACGTTGTATGGAAAAGGGAGATTTCCCTGAAGCTATTAATATGCTAGAAGAGTTAATTGAAGATAGACCGGATTTTTGGTCAGCTTATAACAACCTAGCCCTTGCCTATTTTTATGTTGGTGAAGCAGAACAGGCGAAGGCGCTTCTAAATACGGTATTACGTGAAAATAAAGGGAATTTACATGCGCTATGTAATTTAACGGTTATCGCGTACTATGAAAAAAATGAAGAAGATTTAAAAGATCTTTTAGAAGTACTTGTGAAAATTCAGCCATACTTATGGGAACATCGCTATAAGTTGGGTGCAACATTAGCGCTCGTTGGACAATATGAATTAGCATTTAAATGGTTGCGTAGCATGCAAAAAAGAGGCTATGTAGGCGATGCTGGCTTTTACTTTTGGTTATCTCATGCAGCTTATTTCTCAGGACATGAAGAAATATCAAAGAGTGCATGGGAGCAACTACTTGAGCTAGATCCTGAAAAAGAAGGCTTTGAACCTTGGCGTCAAGAGGAAAACACGTATTCTCTGGATGCATTAGAACACGACCGTGATTATATTGTGGAGAAGCTGGAGAGCGATTATACAAGTGAACGCATATTTGGTTTATTTTTACTAAGTTGTACAGCGCATAAACAGGAAATTATCGCACATCCCAAATGGATAGATGTTGACGAATGTAATGCGTATGAAAAGCTGTTCCTAGCTTATGCACTAGGACATCAATTTGATATGAAAAACAAAGTAGAGGCTAGCTTTATACGAGCAGTAAGTGTATCCGAAATTTTACTTGAACAGTATGGTAAGTTGACGACATTAATTGCACCGATGTTCCAAATGTGGTTTGTACTTTGTGAGCAAGCATTGATAAACAATTATCGTTTCACAAATCCAGCGGCTATTGCAGGAGCAAATGATTATTTATTCCGCTCTTCTCGTAATCTCAAGGTGACAAAAAAAGAGATAGCTCAGCAATACGGAGTATCCGTGTCAACTTTATCGAAGTACATTGATGAAATTTTAATGTTTTTACCAAGTACGAATAATTAGACTGTGAGCAACATAGTTGAATAACTTTTTACTTTCACATACGATGAACATACTGAAGTTATTATCAATTGAGTCTTGGCTGCGTCCGAGGCATTACCTTCATTCAGTAGGTGTTTGCGCACCTACTGAATGAAGGTAAAAAAGTATTTGTTTAGGGGGAAGTATTATGTCAGAAGAAAAAATTTATGATGTTGTAATAATTGGTGCAGGTCCGGCTGGTATGACTGCGGCTGTTTATACATCACGTGCCAACCTTTCAACTTTAATGATTGAACGTGGGATCCCTGGCGGACAAATGGCGAATACAGAAGAAGTAGAAAACTATCCTGGATTTGATACAATTTTAGGGCCTGAGCTATCAACAAAAATGTTCGACCATGCTAAGAAATTTGGTGCAGAATATGCATATGGCGATGTAACTGAAATTATTGATGGTGAGGAATATAAAACAATAAAATCAGGTGCTAAAGAATATAAAACTCGAGCAATTATTATTTCTACAGGTGCGGAATATAAAAAAATGGGCGTGCCTGGCGAAAAAGAACTTGGAGGCCGTGGTGTCAGCTATTGTGCAGTATGTGATGGTGCATTCTTCAAGCAGAAAAATCTTGTTGTCGTAGGTGGCGGAGATTCTGCTGTTGAAGAAGGCGTTTATTTAACTCGCTTTGCTGATAAAGTAACAATTGTGCACCGTCGTGATAAATTACGCGCACAAAAAATTCTCCAAGATCGTGCCTTTGCTAACGAAAAAATTGATTTCATTTGGAATGCAACAGTTAAAGAAATCAATGAAGCTGATGGTAAAGTTGGAAGTGTAACATTACAATCAACTGTAGATGGTGCAGAATCTGATTTTGTTACTGATGGCGTATTCGTATACATTGGTATGCTTCCATTAACAAAACCATTCGAGTCTCTTGGAATTTTAAATGATGCTGGTTATATTTTGACAAATGAAAATATGGAAACAACAGTACCAGGTATCTTTGCAGCTGGTGATGTACGCGAAAAATCACTTCGTCAAATCGTTACAGCAACAGGTGACGGAAGTATTGCAGCACAAGCGGTACAGCATTATGTGGAAGAATTATTAGAAAAAATTAATGCTTAAAATTGAACACTCCTAAAATCTGTTTTTGAATGGATCATCACCCCATGTTATGGATATGATCCTCTTGATTAGTTTTTAAGGAAAAAAATACAATTTTAATACGGTCTTAATATAGTTGTAACTTGAATGACATATAAAAGGTGTAAGATTAAAAGTGTAATTAGCAATCCCCCTTTTATTTTGTTGAGTAGGTTGTTTCCGCCAAATAAGGTGGAGCAACCTATTTTTGTTGTAATCGGAAATTTTGAATTTTTTTGTGGCGGAGTTTCATATGCTTGAACAAAGGTTGAAAAATAGGTTTCTATACATGTATCGGTGAAGTTAAAATTGCAATGCGCCTAAAGTTTAGAATTGAGGACAAACCTTGTTTAGTCTTGCTATAATAAAAGGAAGAACGTAAAAGTGATTAGAGGTGTGCCTATGCAAAGAATTGCAAATTTAATAGCCATAAAAGACGATCAAATATTATTACTTCAGAAGCCAAGACGTGGCTGGTACGTAGCTCCTGGCGGTAAAATGGAGAGCGGTGAGTCGATTTATGAGGCTGCTGTACGTGAATTTAAAGAGGAAACAAATGTCACACCTATAAATGCTCATTTAAAGGGTGTTTATACAATGATTATTAAAGAAAACAACGAAGTAGTGGACGAATGGATGCTTTATACGTTTGTTGCAAAGGATATAGAAGGCATACCGTTTAAAGAAACTAGAGAAGGCAAACTCGCATGGCACCCAGCAGAGGACTTGAAACATTTGCCAATGGCTGAAGGTGATCGAACAAATTTACAATTTGCTATTTCACAATCAGGCATTCAGTACGGTACATTTGAATATACGACTGATTTTGAATTACTTCATGAGAGAATACAAATATCAATAGAACAATAAAGGAGCTGCATGACAGTGGTGGTTGAAGACCTAAAAGGTAAACATGAATTAGTTATTATTACAGGAATGTCTGGAGCTGGGAAAACAGTAGCTATTCAAAGCTTTGAAGATTTAGGGTATTACTGTATTGATAATTTACCACCAGCGTTACTCACAACATTTTTAACCCTACTAAGGGATTCGGGTAAAAATATTACACGTATAGCAGCTGTCATGGATATGCGTGGCGGCGACTTTTTTGATTCTCTTATTGGCGCCCTCGACCATATGCTTAAAGAAGGCGATATAGTTGCAAGAATTTTATTTTTAGATGCAGATGATGCAACGTTAGTTAGACGTTATAAGGAAACAAGACGTGCACATCCTTTGGCTGCAAATGGATTGCTATTAAATGGCATTAAACGAGAACGTAATCTTTTATCGGAAGTAAAGGGGCGCGCTAAATTTGTTTATAATACATCCAATATGAAGCCAAAAGAGCTACGTGAAAAAATCGCAAAAGAATTTGCAAATGATGCCAATAATATATTCTCAGTAAATATTATGTCTTTTGGATTTAAACATGGTATGCCGATCGATGCCGACTTAGTGTTTGATGTCCGTTTTTTAAAAAATCCATATTATGTAGAGGAGTTACGTCATAAAACAGGATTACAAACTGAGGTATCTTCTTATGTGCTGGCACTTGAGGATACGCAAACACTCATTCAAAAACTTACGGATTTGTTTGAATTTATGATTCCACTTTATAGACAAGAGGGCAAATCACAACTTGTTATTGCTTTTGGATGTACTGGAGGACAGCATCGCTCAGTAACATTAGCGGAATATTTCGGAGCATATTTAGCTGGGAAGGAAAAAACTGTTATTGCGCATCGTGACATCAATCGTAGAAAGGATTGAGTAAATGGGAAAGAAGCGAACAAAGCTTGTTGTAATAGGTGGTGGCACAGGGCTTTCTACCCTGCTACGAGGCCTCAAGCACCACCCATTTGATATTACTGCAATTGTTACAGTAGCAGATGATGGTGGTTCTTCAGGACGCTTACGAGATGACTATGATATTCCACCACCCGGTGATGTCCGTAATGTTATCGCAGCGTTATCGGATGTTGAGCCGCTTGTAGAGCAAATGTTTCAATATCGATTTTTAGCATCGGAAGATTTACGTGGTCATTCATTAGGTAATTTAATGCTAACGGCTTTAACAGATATTACTGGTGACTTTAACCATGCTATTAGTGAAATGGGAAAAGTTTTAAAGGTGCATGGCCGCGTCATACCAGCAGCTAATAAAAAGATAAATTTACATGCCGAACTTGAGGACGGTTCTATCATTGAAGGTGAATCTAAAATTCCTTTGGCTAAAAAACGAATTAATCGAGTTTTTTTAGTGCCTGAAAACGTGCAACCGCTACCAGAGGCTATTCGAGCAATCAATCGTGCAGACTATATTTTAATTGGTCCGGGAAGTTTATATACGAGTATAATTCCAAACCTTCTTGTAAAAGAAATTGGAGAAGCTGTTGTAAAGGCAAAAGGAAGAAAAATTTACGTTTGTAATTTAATGACTCAAAAAGGTGAAACCATTTCCTATACAGCAGGTGATCATGTGAAAGCTATATATGACCATGTTGGAGACGCCTTCATTGATTCTATTTTAGTAAATGATGTAAAGCTTCCTCATCCTGTAAAAGAGCTTTATAAGGAAGAGTGTGCTGAGCCGGTAACGTTCGACGTTGCCAAGCTCGAAAGTATGCGATTAGAGGTTATTCAACGAGATATTGCCACGATTCGTCCTGATGGAACGGTTCGTCATAATGCGGCAAATGTTGCGGAATGGCTTGTAGATTATGCAAAAATCTATGAGGCAAAAAGTTAGTGAATTATAAAGCGCTTATTGTATATGATAAGATGGCATATACATAGAACAAAAGGTTGAAAGGAGGGCGTGATATGTCTTTTGCTTCTGAAACGAAAAAGGAATTAACTCAAATAGAAGCGGACAATCATTGTATGAAAGCAGAAGTATCTGCCCTAATTCGTATGAATGGTTCATTATCTTTCGCTAATAAGCAGTTAAGCTTAGACGTACAAACCGAAAACGCTGCAATCGCAAGAAGACTTTATACGATTATGAAAAAGCTATATCCATATAATGTAGAGTTGCTTGTTAGAAAAAAAATGCGTTTGAAAAAAAATAACGTATACATTTGCCGTGTTAGAGAAGGTGCGCGTGAGCTACTAATTGATTTAGAAATCATCTCAGACGACTTTCAATTTAATCATACTATTTCTCGGGAGCTCATTAAAAAGGGTGGCCAAAAAAGAGCATATTTACGAGGAGCATTTTTAGCTGGAGGTTCGGTCAACAATCCAGAAACATCAGCCTACCATTTAGAAATTTATTCATTATATAAAGAACATGGCGAGGCTTTAATGGATTTGATGAATGAATTTGAGCTAAATGCAAAAACAATTGAACGAAAAAAAGGCTTTGTAACTTATTTAAAAGAAGCTGAAAAAATTTCCGATTTCCTTAATATTGTTGGAGCTCATCAAGCAATGATGAAGTTCGAAGACGTCCGCATATTACGAGATATGAGAAATAGTGTTAATCGCATTGTTAACTGTGAAACAGCGAACTTAAATAAAACAATAGGTGCCGCATTACGTCAAGTAGAGAACATACGATTTATTGAAAATTCAATAGGTCTCGATCAATTACCAGAAAAACTTCGTGAAATAGCGCGATTACGAGTAGAATATCAAGATGTAACACTGAAAGAACTTGGTGAAATGGTATCAAGTGGAACGGTTAGTAAATCAGGTGTCAATCATCGATTACGTAAAATTGATGAGATTGCCGATGCATTAAGAAGTGGCGAAAAAATTGGTGGCTAAATTTTCATACTTTTCAGGTACGTGTTGTTCTTTTGCTAGTAAGTAAGGTAAGATAAAAATAATAAGATGAACGGTAGTAAAGGGGAGTTTTAAGAATGACCGAGAGAAGAGTCCATGTAAAATTAAAATTAGGACTACAAGCTAGACAAGCAGCGCTATTTGTACAAGAAGCAAATCGCTTTAGCGCAGATATCTTTCTTGAGAAAGACGAGAAAAAAGTAAATGCTAAATCCATTATGGGTGTTATGAGCTTAGCCATTGCAAAAGGAACAGAAGTTGTCCTTAGCGGTGATGGTAACGATGCTGAGCAAGCGGTTACAGCATTAGCAGCTCTAATTGAAAAAGAAGATTAATAAAACGCATAATGTATAATGCAGAAACTGTCCGAGAGGTAAAACTTACATATTGGGCAGTTTTTTTGCGCTTTCATATTGAAAAAGCAAGTCCCATTTTTGTTGGATATTTGTACAACTTAAAATGAAGGCCAATGTTATCCTGTATCGATCGTCGACGGGAGAGATAGGAAGATTGAAGTGATAGGGAGTAGAGTCGAAGTCGAAGCGATGGGAGAAAGGGTGAAGTGGCGGAAAGAAAAGTTAAGGCGACGGAAAGAAGAGGCTGACGGATGGAAAGTGCGGGGTGACGGAAAGAAGGGCAGCGACGGATGGAAAAGCTGAAGTGACGGAAAGAAAGGGTAAAGCGACGGAAAGCAATACCGAAGCGACGGATAGAAGTACTGAAGTCGTGGATAGAAACGACAAAATCGTGGATAGAAAGGTCAAAGCGACGGAAAGAAGAGCCGAATCAGGGTAGACCCATCAAAGCAAACAAAAAAGACATCTCAGGAATAAACCTTAGATGCCTTTCGTCTTTTTTATTTACGGTCGTTGCGATCCATAATTTGGTCGATTAAGCCGTACTCTTTTGCGCGCTCAGCAGTCATGAAGTTATCGCGGTCTGTATCTCTTGCAATGACTTCAAGTGGTTGACCTGTACGTTCTGATAAAATACCGTTTAATTTTTCACGTAAGAATAAAATACGTTTTGCAGCGATTTCGATTTCAGTTGCCTGACCTTGTGCACCGCCTAGTGGTTGGTGAATCATTACTTCAGCATTCGGTAATGCGAAACGTTTACCTGGTTCACCAGCTGCAAGTAGGAAAGCACCCATAGATGCAGCCATACCGATACAAATTGTTTGTACTTGTGGCTTGATAATTTGCATTGTGTCATAAATTGCCATGCCGGCAGTAATTGATCCACCTGGTGAGTTAATATAAAGAAAGATATCTTTATCTGGATCTTCTGCTTGTAGGAATAGGAGTTGAGCAACAATTGAGTTAGCAACGTTGTCGTCAATTGCACTTCCTAATAGGATAATACGGTCTTTTAGTAGTCGTGAATAGATGTCGTACGCACGTTCACCACGACTTGTTTGTTCAATAACTGTAGGAATTAAATTCATGTTAAATCCTCCTTAGAAAACTAAATTCGAATACTTTTGCTGAAAACTTCCATCGTATTCAGCTGTATCCTTATCATACACATTATAGTCAGGGAAGGTCAAATATTAACCCTGTTAAAGTGAAATAAATTAAAATAATTTTACCTTTACGTAGATAAATGATGCGCCTGAAGCCCGTACATTAAATTCCTTTCTAATGCGTGACGTACATTGGTGGCTACATTTTATTTACTAGGTATTTTGACACTTACTGTATGAAGATAAAAAAAGTTTAAATGTTTTACATTCTATAGTTGAATTATGAGCAATACGTTTGTATAATGAATAAGGTCATAAGTTAAAGTACAGTACACTATTTTGTCAGGTATGCTTCAAATGAGGATTATCTACATCATGCTTTTTGTTAAGCCTAGTGGGTACTTTTTTTTTGTGCTCAATTGCCCTCGTGGTGTAATGGATAACACGTAAGATTCCGGTTCTTGCACTGGGGGTTCGATTCCCTCCGAGGGCGCCATTTTACTGATTATTTAATATATTTTTATAACTCGAATTCTCCTAATAAGTAGTTTAGCAGCCTGCTTAGAGGAGAAAGAGAGGGAAATTAATGGGGATATTACCTAGTAGGCATTATTCCCGTATCTGTTCCTTTCAAACCTTCAAAAAAGCAACAACTCCAAATTATTTTTTAGTGAACATACTGTACGTGAAGACTAGTTATACTAGTCGAAAAAAAGAATCCTATCTGAGGGGATTCTTTTTTTTGCAAAAAAGTAACATGTGCAATGGGTTTTGACCGTGGAGTTAGAGATTGTGTTGGCTAGTGGTTGAAGAGAAAAGCTTTTTGTAATCCGCAAAACGAGCGAGGAAAATTTATAGTTCATTAAATAAGAGCAGCCCCTTGTGATGATACATCACATATGGGACTGCTCTTGTTTTTTTATTATTAATGTAGGGGATTTGTTGTTGTGTCGAACGAATTAAGCATCGTGTGCATATCTTGTTGAGAATATTGTGGTACTTGATAGTAGCCATGCATATTTTGGTAAATAGATAATTCGTATGCCATTTCAATGCAGTTGGGAATACTATCAGCGACAACTCGTCGAACTACAGGGTTTGTAGTTTCAGTTGCGGCAGCAGTCATACATTTTGCTGCCCCTTTTTGAGCACCTAATAGGAAGCCAGAAATTGCTTCGTCGTTGAGCTCGCTTGCATTTTGCATAGGCTTTTTAGGTTGGCCAGGATTTAATCCATATTTAAAATCATTTCCTGTCTCCATTTGATAGCGTCCTGTAGGTACAGTAGGATCATGCCCTGTTTTAAATGATTCCACAATTGTGTTATACATACCTAATGTGAAATTATATTGGCGATCCAAAATGCTAAGTAACTCCGGATCCTTAACATGTTGACGTAAAAAGATGGATTGATTCATTCCAGCAATGATTTCGCCAATTGTTTCATGCATGTCCATTACCTCATGTCCACCATGATTTAGGCTTTGTTGCTGGTTGAATGATGTTTGGTTTGATGATTCATTTTGAAACGATTGTGTCAAAAAAAGCGCCTCCTATATATCATAGTTTTGTTACATATTAAGTATGGCACGTTAGACAAATTTCATACGGTATTGATGCGTTTGCATATATGTAGAATAGAGATGTTTTTTTTGTTGCACATTAGTGGTAATGAAAAGAATGGCTCATCATCAAAATAAATAGTATTTCTGATTTTGAATGATAGCTAAAAGAAAGCGAAGGTGGTTTTAAAGTTGAAAAAAATATTTGGACCTATCGGAATTATCGTTATTATTTTAGTTGTAATGTCCTTACTATTTATACCAAAATACAATAGCCTTGTAACGGCCGAGGAAGGCGTTGATTCGAAATGGGCTCAGGTTGAAAATCAGTTACAACGTCGCTTCGATTTGATTCCGAACTTAGTAGAATCTGTAAAAGGATATGCCAACCATGAAAAAGAGGTTATCGCTAGCATTACAGACGCACGTGCACAAATGGGAAATGCTCAAAGTCCAAAGGAGCAAGCGGTTGCCAATGATGCATTGAATGGAGCACTTAGTCGATTGCTAGTAGTTGTAGAAAATTATCCGAATTTAAAGGCAGATGCAAACTTCCGTCAATTAATGGATGAATTAGCGGGGACTGAAAACCGTTTAGCTGTTGCCCGAGAAGATTATAACAATGAAGTGCAGGCTTTTAATAAAACAGTCAAACGTTTCCCAGGCAATTTAATTGCTGGGATGTTTGGTTTTGAACAGAAGGAATACTTTAAAGCTGCTGCCGGTGCTGAAAAGGCACCATCTATAGATTTTAGCGGTTCAGGTAAACAATAATGAAACGGTTGATGGCCCAACTTGCTATTGTTGGCTTCATATTTAGTTTATCTATTAGAACATCAGATGCCGCAATGCCAACGCCGATGGCAAATACGTATATTCATGATTTTGCAAATGTTTTATCTGCCTCTCTGGAGGAAGAACTCAATCGTTACTCAGAGCAGCTAGATAAAGGTACAGGTGCTGAAATTATGGTCGTAACAGTAGATAATATTAATGGCCAAGAACCAAAAATGTATGCTACAAAAATGATTCGCTCTTGGGGTATTGGTGATGCCCAAAAAAATAATGGTGTGTTAATTTTAGCAACGTTTGGGCAGGGGAAAGGCAATAATGATGTTGTGATCGCGGTAGGCCAAGGCCTTGAAGGGGCATTACCAGATGGCAAACTGGGGCGCATTTTAGATGATGCGTTTTATCCAAATGCAGGTGCTGAAAATATGGATAAGGCATTTAAAACAACGTACGCGGAAGTATTTCAAAATGTCGCGCAAGAGTACGATTGGGATGGAGAGGTGCCTGAAAATACAGCTGACAGTGAAGGAATGCCAACATGGATGATTATTTTAATCATTATCATAGTACTTGTTGTATCAAATGGTAGAGGGGGAGGACCCCGTTCAGGTCGACGTGGTGGTTATCCAGGTGGTTTTGGTGGCGGCTTTGGCAGTGGTCGCTCTGGAGGCAGTGGCTTTGGCGGATTCGGAGGAGGCTCATCAGCTGGTGGTGGAGCAAGTCGGAAATTTTAACTTTTTTCCGAACCTAGACGAATAATGCTGAGGCGATTGAATATATTCAAAAAGTGGACTCATTTGTAGTTCACTTTTTTACTGGTTTAAAAGTGCTAACAATATAACTGTCTTAAACACTAAGATAGGGAGTATGTGGACCATTGTCTGCTCAACACAATCAAGAGGATATAATAACTGTTTTACAAAAAGTAAAGGGAAATTCGTTCGGTATCAATTTTTTGCACCTATGATAATGAATACATACAAATCGTTGAACCAGAAAATTGACAAACATACAAATGTTGGTATAATTTTATTGTATTGGCAAAAAATGTATAACGCGAACTGATAATTGGAGGGAATCATTTTGAAAAAAAGATTTTTATCAGCATCATTAGCGGTTATTTTAACGACATCTGCTGTCATTCCTGTATCTATGCAGGAAGTGCGCGCGTCCAATGAAACTAGCAGTCAAGTAGAAGTAAGAGAGGAACGTCTATCTGCTAAGGAGTTTTTAGATTTAACGGTAACAGCCCTTACGTTCCAGCATGGATCTGAGACAATGCGTCAGGAAATCATTGATACTTGGGTAAAAGGCGCAGAATTAAAAGATTTAAGTGGCAATATTAAACGTGATGAAGCGGCACGTATTTTAGTAAGAGCTTTAAATAAAGAAGAAAAAGAAGCAACACTTGCTGAGTATCAAGAAAAAGCAAATAAGCTTGGTTTATTTAACGGTCTTTCGAATAGTGAAACGATTACTAAACAAGATGCGGTCAAAATTTTAAACAACGCTAAAAATGTGAAAAACGCTGTCAGTAATAAAGGCGTGAAAGAAATTTCTGTAGAAGATTTCATGAAAAACCCTGGAAGTGTCGGCTATCAACTTTCACCAGACGGAAATTATATTACTTATAACTCTGCGTGGAAAAATCGTTCAAATGTGTACGTAAAGAAAATGAATGATGATAGTGAGCCAGTACGTGTATCTAGCTCAAAGGACCGTGATATTGCGGGGGCATTCTGGAAAGATAATAATTTACTATATTTAAAGGATAAAGGTGGCGATGAAAACTTCCACATTTATTCAACAAAATTTAATGGTAATAAGGAAAAGGATTTAACTCCTTACCCAAATGTAACAGTTAGGTTCTTAAGTGATTTACAGGGCGTTAAAGACGAAATCCTTATTACGATGAATAAAGAAGATGCAAAGGTCTTTGATGTATACAAGCTTAATGTGAAGACTGGAAAAACTACACAAGTTGCTAAAAACCCAGGTAATATTTCGAGTTGGTTAGCAGATCATGATGGAAAAGTGCGTATGGCAGTTACCTCAGATGGTGTAGAAGGAACTATTCTTTACCGTGACTCAGAGAAAGACAAATTCAAGCCATTTATTGAAATGAAAGCTGGAGATGAAGTAATGCCACTTGCTTTCTCTAAAGACAATAAACATATTTTCGCAACTTCTAATAAAGGAAGAGATAAAGTAGAAGTGGTTAAATATGATTTAAAAGGTAATGAAGAAGTAATTATGTCCAACTCAGAAGTGGATGTAATAGGTGTATTATATAATCCAGAGAAAGATAAATTATTATATGGTGGTTATATGACAGATAAAGTCCACTATCAATTCTTTGATAAGGACTTTGAAAAACTATTCCGTAAAATTCAAAACAAATTAGGAGTTCATGAAAGTGAATTAAGCATTAATGATTACAATAAAGAAATGACGAAATTTATTATTAGTGTTTCTAGTGACACTGTTTACGGAAAATATTATTATTACGATTCAACAACAGATGAAATGACAGAAATGGCAACATTAAGCCCTTGGTTAAAACCAGAAGAGCTTGCAGAAATGCATCCAATTTCATATAAAAGTCGAGACGGTCTAACAATTAACGGTTATTTAACTTTACCAAAAAACAAAGAGGCTAAAAATCTGCCACTTATCGTCAATCCTCATGGTGGACCATGGGGACGTGATATGTGGGGCTTTAACCCAGATGTGCAACTACTAGCAAACCGCGGTTATGCAGTACTACAAATGAATTTCCGATCTTCGGCTGGATACGGTAAAAAGTTTCTTGAGGCAGGTAATAAGCAGTGGGGTCTCAAAATTCAAGATGATATTACAGATGGTGTACAGTGGGCAATCGACCAAGGTATTGCAAATCCAAAACGGATCGGAATTTACGGTGCATCCTTTGGAGGTTATGCAACTTTAGCAGGCATCACTTTCACACCTGATCTATATGCTGCAGCAGTTGATTATGTGGGTGTATCGAATATCTTTACGCTATTAAATACAATTCCTCCATATTGGGAAACAATGCGTGAAATGTTATATGAGCGTGTAGGGCATCCAGAGAAGGATAAGGAGCTATTAACAGCAGCTTCACCTGTCTTCCACGTGGATAAAATTAAAACACCGCTATTTGTAGCTCAAGGTGCAAATGATCCACGTGTAAACAAAGCTGAATCTGATCAAATCGTTGAAGCATTACGTGCAAGAGGCGTCAATGTAGAATACATGGTGAAGGATAATGAGGGCCATGGTTTCCTTAATGAAGAAAACAAAATTGAATTCTACAATGCAATGCTGAAATTCTTAGATAGCCATCTGAAAAAATAATATGAAAGAAGACTGTGCAGGAAGTATGACCTTGCACAGTCTTTTATAGTTAGAACCCTAGTGGAATAATCTAATATAACGATTATTTAGCAGTATTAGGGATAAGAAAAGTCAGAACCATTTTAATAATTGGCGCTATTTCTCGATAAATTGTTTATAGATAGCTGTTTCGTTTTATAATAGCTCATAAGGGAGGTGCTGTAATTGAACGTAAAATTTTTTAGTCGAGCTAATTGTGGGCTATGTGTAGAGGGACTGCATACATTAAAGCTTGTACAGGAAGATATAGATTTTGATATAGAAATTATTGATATTGAAGAAGATGAGAGCATACATGAAAAGTATATGCTCATGATTCCAGTAGTAGAAAAGGATGGGCAAGTAATACAATACGGCAATTTGGATTATGCAACACTTATGGAGCATTTATGTAGCGAATAACAAAGGGGGATTCGCTAATGTACATATTAAAATGAAGGATAAAAACTTCTCCTAAAAAGTTCGCATTTCCCCTGCTATGTTTGTAGCAGAATCCAAACGAGTAACCTTGTATAAATCAACATACAAAGAGAGTTGAAAAGAATATGTTTAAAAAATTCGTGTCCGTCTAAGAGGTTAATTATTTATTTAGACCTAATGATAGTAACCTTATGAGTGTTCCTTTAATTGAAAGGATTGATTCTATTTAATAGTATGATTTAGCTGTCGTTAATTTTAATGTATTGAAAAATTGTTTAAACGTGTTGACAAATGAAAAGTAATCATGATATATTGTTATTCCTGTCACTTCGACAGTAAAAAACATTTCAAAATAAGTTTGACAAACATATTGATATTTTGATAGAATGAAGTCCTGTCACATCGACAGTGAAAAAACATTTCAAAAAAGTTGTTGACAAACATATTAATATTTTGATATAATAAAATCCTGTCGCTGGTCGACAGTGAAAAAATGAACCTTGAAAACTGAACAAGCAAAACGTAATCAATAAAGTTTTTAGTAGCTAACCTTGAGTTAGTGAACGAAACAAAATTTTGGACATCAAACATGATGCCAGCAAAACAATTTGAGCTAATCAAATTTCTTTTATGGAG
>NZ_JBEGDG010000027.1:0-54863 GCF_040183165.1 Lysinibacillus zambalensis | reverse complement strand
ACGTCTGCCGTTTCCAGCTCCGCTTTGGTCACAAGGCTTTAGGAGTTAAAAGCAATTAACGTGGAGTTCGCACCAATTGCTTGATACGAAGGGTATTCTGTTATAAATCTATGCTTCTATACAGGTTTGTATAGGCTTGTAAAAGTTTGTTGTAACAGTTTAATTACCCAAAATAAATCAAAATACTGTAGCCAATCTTCAATTTCTTTAAGTTTTTCGGCATGTAATGTGTACACTTTTTCTCGTCCCTTTTTCTGAGAAGAGACTAGCTCAGCTTGTTCTAAAATTTTTAAATGCTTTACGACAGCAGTTCGGCTAATAGAAAAATTCTCAGAAATAAGTGAGATCGGTTTATCACTTGAGGCAAGTAGCTGTAGGACATGACGTCTTGTTGGATCAGCAATTGCTTGAAAAACATCATACTTTACAGCAAGTGGTGTCATTGTGATTCCACAACTTCTTTTAATTTTTTGCCGATAAGCATTGTCCAGCCACCATCCATTGTTGTACGAATAGCTTCAGCAGGCATGTTAGCTTTAGGAATGATATGTGAAGCTTCTTTCCAGCCACCATGAGTTAATGTAAATTCTGTTTGCTCACCAATTTCCTTCAGTTCAAAAGTGACAAACCATCCATCTGTATCCCACGCAAAACGAACAAAATGAGGAGCATCTACTTGTTCTACTCGACATGGTGAAGGACCAAACGGTGATTGTATTGTAAATTCATGCCCTTCAACTGGCTTGAAATTGTTTGGCATAAGCCAAGAAGCAATCTTTTCAGCGTCTGTTACTGTTTCCCACACTTTTTCAATCGGTGCATTGAGTGTAACTGTTTTAACGATGTTCTCTAGTTTTTCAGTCATTTAAAATGAACTCCTTTATAAAAAAATATAACCATAAGGTGTTATGAATATATAACACCTTATGGTTGTATGTCAATTATAATTACTTTGGATAAATTTTCTCATTACGTCTTTTGGTGTAATTGTACATATGTTAAAATTATTTTTATAATTTTCTGATTAAAAGGGAGGGTATTTAAGTGGTGAACATGTCTGTCTTTTTATTAATGTGTATTTTATTAATTATTTTGCCTGGTCCAGATACGGCGATTGCAACAAAAAATACACTTACCGTAAGTAGAAAAGGGGGCTTACAGACTTTAATCGGTTCGTGCTGTGGATTATTGATTCATACATTTGCAGCGGTTATTGGACTTTCCGCGATTGTTGTCAAGTCAGCATATGTATTTGCCATTTTAAAATACGTCGGAGCGGTCTATTTATGTTATTTAGGAATCAAAACTTTATGGGCATTACGAACAATACGTTCGCAGCCTCCTGTAGTGCAAGATGAGACCCAAATTGATCATAAATATTCGCAGCAATCATGCTTTAAGCAAGGCTTTTTAACGAACGTAACAAACCCAAAGGTGGCTGTATTTTTTCTCACATTTTTACCTCAGTTTGTAGATGGCAAGAGCGGTACATTTATACCGTTTCTTATTATGGGACTAATTTATACTGCATTAACAGGATTTTGGTTTGTGTTTTATGTTTACTTATTAGATAAAATTAGCGCATTTATGAAAAAGCCAAGGACGAAAGCTGTAATCGAAGGATTGACAGGTGCAGTATTAATTGGCTTTGGCATTAAATTGGCATTAGAAAAAGCCCATTAAGGGCTTTTTTTGCGGCTAAATTTTTGGGGAAATTTATTTTAGTAGTAGGGATCACTTTCTAAAAATCAAAACTTCACGGATAAATATTCCGTGAAGTACTTTATATCCAACTAGAAGAACAGGAAGCCAATGCTAATAATAATGCCGGTGAAGATTAAAATGAATAAACAGAAGCCCATTATATCTCTAGCCTTTAAGCCAGCAATGGCAAGGGCTGGTAGTGCCCAGAACGGCTGAATCATATTTGTCCAAGCGTCACCCCACGCGATTGCCATGGCAGTTTTAGCATAGTCGGCACCTAAAGTGGTTGCAGCATCTAGCATAATAGGAGCTTGTACCGCCCATTGTCCACCGCCTGATGGTATAAAGAAGTTAACAAGTCCTGCAGAGTAAAATGTAAACAAATAGAAAGTATGTTCATTGGAAATATTGACGAACCATTCTGAGAATACAGCAGCTAAACCAGAAGCGGTCATCATACCCATAATCCCTGCATAAAACGGAAATTGAAAAACGATGCCTGTTGTTGTTTTAATAGCATCCTGTGCAGCAGCTAGGAAACGCTGTGGTGTTCCGTGAAAAATGATCCCCAACACAATAAAAATCGTATTGATCACATTTAAATCAAGAACAAAGCCTTTCGTCATAAAATGATGTACTAAAAATACGAGTCCAATAATAGCGATTAAAATTGTTAAAATATAACTTCTTTCAGAACGGCTAGCAAAGTTATTTTCAGGTTTAGGCAACTTTGTTTTTTCCTCTACTAATAAAGTAGGGTCAACCTCGACCGAGTCTTCTTCTTTTGGCATCATCCAACGATTAAAGAATGGTAATGTGAAGACAATCACAATGACTATAAACAAGTTATACGTTGAAAATAATGTAATATTTGTTGGGATAATCCCCATAATATCCGCAAACTTATGACCTTCAGTTGCGATGGATAACGGAATTGAGCCAGCTAATCCACCATGCCAAATAACAAAGCCAGAATAGGCACTAGCAATTAATAAACGATAATCTACTTTTTTAACATGACGAGCAATTTCCTTTGCAAATAGGGCGCCAATGACAAGTCCGAATCCCCAGTTAATCCAGCAAGCGATTAGCGATACAAATGTAACAATAATAATGGCCATACCGGTTGTTTTTATTTTACTTGCAATGGCTGCTAATCCTTTTTTAAAAACAGGACTATTCGCTAAAATATGGCCTGCAGCTAAGACAATCACCATTTGCATTGTAAATTCTAGTAAACTCCAAAAACTACCTCCCCAATATGTCACCATATCGAGCGGAGAAGCATCTGTTAATGCAACCCCTAATAATAACGTTAATACTGTTAGTATAGTGACAAAAATATATGGATCAGGTAAATATTTTTCCATGATAGCATTTGAAATTCTTGTTAACGTTTTCATGTTTGAAATCCCCTTTCCTTTTCTGCCATCCCTTATGGCTAATTGTACATAGGGAAATGAATAAATAAAGATAAAATAGGAATCAAGAACGATAAAACGAACGTAATCTAGAAATAAACGAATGATTACTGTCGCAGAATAAACTGTGATTTAAATCATAACAAAGCCTTGTGGCTATTATGTTTAGTCCACATGTTTTTAAGAAGAAGGATAAGTAGAAAATGAGGAGAATCTATTACTAAATAGGGAGTTTTGGAATATTTTTTATAACAAATTAGAATAAATAGGGGGTATCTATATGGAGTTGCGAGATTTAAAAGCTTTTATGACCGTTGTTGAACATGGGAGTTTTTCAAAGGCAGCTAATGAATGCTTTATATCACAGCCTTCATTAAGCAAAAGCATTAAAAAGTTGGAGAATGCTCTTCATGTAGAGTTGTTAAACCGATCTACACGTAATATAGAATTAACAGACGCTGGTAGTATTGTTTTTAAACAAGGACAAAAAATAATACGTTCTGTACACGATTTACATATATTATTGGATGATTTATCGAACATCAAAACAGGTACGATTAAATTAGGAATTCCACCGCTAATCGGCACACTATTTTTCCCTGAAATTGCTCGAAAGTTTCATAAGCGATATCCTAAGGTGCATTTAGAGCTTGTGGAACGGGGAGCTAAAATGATCGGAACGTTAGTAGAGAATGGTGATGTTGATATGGGAATTGTCGTTATACCTACAGATGAAAGGAAATTTTCTGTCCAATCATTTGTGGAAGACCAATTTTTTGTCTTTATCAATGAGTCCCATCCTCTAGCTCAGCAAGAACATATTCGATTACAAGATTTAAAAAATGAAACATTCATTATCTTTACAGAGGAATTCACATTACATGATTATGTTATTAAATCATGTAAAAGTGTAGGGTTTACACCAATAATCGGCTATAAAAGCTCACAGTGGGATTTAATAGTGGAGCTAGTATCCTCGAACTTAGGAGTGACACTTTTACCATATTCAATTGCCGCAAAGCAGACGAACAGAAATGTCAAAATTGTTCCGTTACTTAACTTTGACATGCCATGGCGTTTAGGCGTTATTACGAAGAAAAATACTTATCAATCCTTTGCATTAAAGCAACTACTCCATACAATACGTTCTGAAAATTGATTTATGCACTTTTAGAATAAATAGTATTCTAATTTATTCCTTTACTTATAAAATGATAGTAAGGTAGAATTTTTCTTAATAAACGAGAAATTTTAGGAGGTTTCGATATGGGGAAGGGGAAAGTGTGGAATTCGTTTGAGGAGGCCATCGTCGATATTAAAGATGGAGATACGTTAGCAGTAGGGGGCTTCGGGCTATGTGGAATCCCTGAAAAATCTATTGCATCGCTAGTCCAAAAGGGAACAAAGGACTTAACGGTCATAAGCAATAACTGCGGTGTGGATGATTGGGGTTTAGGCCTTTTATTAGCAAATAAACAAATTAAAAAAATGATCGCATCCTATGTAGGTGAAAATAAAATTTTTGAGCAGCAATTTTTAAGCGGGGAGCTTGAAGTAGAATTGACACCACAAGGTACGTTAGCGGAGCGCATGCGAGCTGGCGGAGCTGGGATTCCGGGTTTTTACACAGCTACTGGAGTCGGAACACCAATCGCTGAGGGGAAAGAAGTAAAAGTTTTTGATGGCAAGGAATATATTTTAGAAAAAGGTATTATCGCAGACTTTGCACTAGTCAAAGCATGGAAGGCGGACAAGCTTGGCAATTTGGTTTTCAGAAAAACATCACGTAACTTCAATCCACTAGCTGCAATGGCAGGAAAAATTACGATTGCAGAAGTAGAAGAAATTGTTGAAGTTGGAGAGCTAGATCCAGATCATATTCATACACCTGGTGTGTTCGTGCAGCGAGTTTTGCTAGGTGGCAATTATGAGAAGCGTATTGAGCGTTTGACGGTAAAAAAGGGGGATGCGTAAATGGCTGATACAAGACAAAGAATAGTATATAGAGCAGTAAAAGAAATACAAAATGGCATGAACGTCAATTTAGGTATTGGTATTCCAACGCTAGTAGCCAATGCAATTCCATCTGATTATGACGTCCTTTTACAATCAGAAAACGGGCTTCTTGGCATTGGTCCGTATCCAGCAGAAGACGTGGTCGATCCTGATTTAATTAATGCAGGTAAAGAAACGGTCACTGCAATTCCAGGTGCCTCCTTCTTCGACAGTGCCGAATCATTTGCCATGATTCGTGGAGGCCATATCGATCTGGCTATTTTAGGTGGCATGGAAGTATCTGAAACGGGGGACCTTGCGAACTGGATGATTCCGGGGAAAATGGTGAAAGGTATGGGAGGCGCCATGGACCTTGTAGTCGGGGCGAAAAGAGTAGTAGTCGTGATGGAGCATGTCAATAAAAACGGTGAGTCAAAAATAAAAAAACGATGTGAGCTACCGTTAACCGGAAAAGGCGTTGTGCATAGATTAATTACAGATTTGGCTGTTTTCGATTTTACAGATGAAGGGATGCAGCTTATAGAACTAGCAGAGGGTGTCGAGTTAGAGGAAGTAAAAGAGAAGACCGCTGCTTCTTTTAGTGTTGCTTTAACATCTTTCAGCAAATGTCTCCCACCTCTATAGATGGTGAGATGAGTGCGGATTTAAGCTACTTTTCGGTAGATGTCCAAACACCCGCTGAAAGAAGTTAAATCCTCCGGCAGATGTCACGGAATTGGAAAGGAGTGCTTAGGGGATGTTAGCCTAAAATCATCGCATCCATGCGATAACGGCGAACTGACCTGCATCGTGCAGGCCTAAGCACAAAGCCGATTCCAGACGCAATTATGCCAAGGCATAATTGATCATCATAAATTAAATGAAACCAGTTCTTTGATAGAGCTGGTTATTTTTTTATTAGGAGTAACAATAAATGGATATACATGAGCTGAAGTGCGATATTATAAAGCGATTTAGAGATAGGTCTATAAAAGAGAGACCGTTCATTGTTGCGATTGATGGATTAGGTGGTGCAGGCAAGTCCACTGTAGCTAGCAAACTGGCGGAGGAGCTACAATTGATTTGTGCTGTAGAAGTAATCCATATCGATAATTACATCGTAGAAAGCAGTAAACGTTATGATACTGGCCATGCAGAATGGTATGAATACTATTATTTACAATGGGATGTTGAATTGATTAGAAATAGTATGTTGTTACCTTTGCATAAAAATAAGTTACAATTCCAACTCCCATTTTATAATCAATCATCAGATACCGTTAACGATAGAAAAATAAAATTAAAAACGAATAGTATTCTTATGATTGAGGGAGTATTCCTTTTAAGACATGAATGGAAGAACTTTTATGATTATCGTTTATTTCTAGACATTCCTCGAACAGTTCGAGAGGAAAGAGTGTTACAAAGGGATACCTATCTTGGCGATTTTCAAGAACGACTAAATAAGTACCAAAGAAGATATTGGTCAGCTGAGGAATATTATTTAGAAAAAGAAAATCCATTAGCAGCTGCAGATAAAATTTGTGATTCGTTAAAGTAGAATTTTCGCTTCGCGGGTATTTACATGGATTTCGCGGGTAATTCAATCAACTTCGCGGGTATTTTGCCTTCAAGCGCGGGTATTTCTGAAGAGCATAAACGTTGATTGTGATTTTTCAGACTATTGGCTGTTCTCTAGCTCTATTTTGCTATTATACAATGATGGAAAAGGAGAAAATTAACTATGAGACAGCGATGGTCAGATGAATTACAGGTGGCGCAGGTACGTGTAGCAAGACCGACTGATAAAATAAAGGAAATTGAAAAATTTTATTGCGAAGGCGTAGGGTTAGAAAAAATAGGCTCTTTTTCAGGACATCGAGGCTACACTGGCATCATGATTGGTCTTCCGAATGCTAGCTATCATTTAGAATTTATAGAGCATATAGAAGAAAGTCCTTGCCCAGCACCAACAAAGGATAATTTGCTCGTACTATATATTCCAAAGCGTGCAACCATACAGCGTATTGCCGAACGTTTATTGCAAATGGGCTATCCTGAGGTGGAGCCAGAAAATACATATTGGGCTGAAAAAGGCGTCACAATTGAAGATCCCGATGGCTGGCGACTAGTACTAATGAACACAGAGGGGATTTAAATTCTTTTCAGCAAATGTTTTAAGTACCGAAAGCAAAGCGACAGATAAAAATTTTCTATCTTTTATACCCCGAGTGGTATTAAAGTGCCGCCTTTAATAGGGAAGGGAAGAAAAGGTGTTTGATAGGAAATTTATTACAAAAATCTTTAGTTGAAGCAATTAAAAAGATACCCCTTTGTGTATACACAAGGGGGGTATCTTGTCATCGAAATGCTCTATTGTCCTAAAGAAGCCTCTTGATGATAATGAGTAGCAGTAGATTCAATATCTAGCTGGGTATAGTTTGCCCAATTAGTCTTTTTAAAATCTTCCTCACTGAAGTAAATATTTAACAGTTCGTTCATAGATTTGTTCCCATTTGGTTCTGTTAACGGAGCAGACCAACTAATAGATGGAGTTTTAACACTAGGTAGCTTAGACAGCTCTGCAAATATTTTAGTGGAATCCTTTAGCATTTGATTTTTCATACCTTTTTTCACATCAGTATCCTGTATAGAGATTGATACGGTGCCATTCTTTTCTTCCACAGTGAATTTATTTTTAACGATAGCTCCTACTATATCTTCAACTGAAGTATTTTTATCTTTATCGACAGCAACTTCCTTTGGAGCAGTATTTTTCCCGCAAGCTGATAATAAAAGTGTGGCTAGTAAAAATAAATAAAATAACTTTTTCAATGTAATAACCTCCCTTGTTACTACCATATATGCGCAAAATGGAGAGGAATTATACAAAAAGAAGATAGCTTTTTTCAAGATTAACATGGAGTTACATCCTCGTTTTAAGTGCGGTTCACGCTAAAGGTCAGAAAAAACAATTGGAGGTATTCAAAAATGAGCTTTTCAGAGTTTAAAAACTGTCTTTTGACAATAAGCGAAATCATTTATTTTGATCACAATGAGTATCTTCGTGAAAAAACTTCTAATCCGTTTAGATTAAAAGAAATGATAGACATTGCTGAAAATTTACTTGTAAATACAAAGAGTGAAGATGAGAAATATTTTCTAATGGGAACGCTGGGGAATTTATATAGAATTTACGGAGAACCACAAAAAGCCATTAATATTTTATCGGAATGCATTATAATTGCCTGCGACCAGAACGATAGCAATCGAGAAATCGTGTCATTAATACGCCTAGGGGAGGCAATTAAATATAATGGTAATCCAATGGAAGCATTAGAAATCTTCAACGATGTTTTAGATAAATGTAAGGCAAACAATAATTTGTTATATGTGGACTTTGCCATGCAACATAGAGGAAAGTGTTTGTTAGAATTAGGAGAAATTGCAGAGGCAGAAAAATGCTTTAAAGAAACATTAAAGTTAAGAGAATTTAAAGGTGATGTATCACTTATTAAATCTACCCGACAAGCATTGAATTTTATAAAAAAATGAACAACTATAAATGTCCGCATCGAGATGTACATTTTTGCTTGTCTAAACATGTACACTTTCGCTCAAAATGTACTTCTCTATTCATGTGTATGAATAATTACAACTTGACTTGGAGACCTCTACTCGCATGAATCGGCAGCCAAAACCCAGCTACTACAAGGGCTGGCTAGCCGAAAAAGGCTATCATGCTCGCCACTCCAAGTAAAGTTGTAATATACATTGGTGAGCAAAAATGTACATGGTTATACGAGCGTTTTTGTACGTACTTATAAGCGCATTTATAAACAACTAAGTATCTGCCGTAAAAGATCACATATTTTTATAAAATAAATTGAAGGATTTATGAGTGATAATTTATCTTCATAAGTTCATTTAAATCAGTATAATTTGCATTAATTTTACAAAACCTTGTAGTAAGCGGAGACCATCAGACATGATGGTCTTTTTTTATAAAGCAATCGTGTAAGCGTATACACTTTTCGTAGAGTTTTTTTCTTTTAACTATTGAATTGCTACTAAAAACAATGGTATAGTGAAGTTATTTGTCTGACGTCTAACTACATACTTTCAGTTTTACATTTATGGCTGTTATTTAAGTGTCAATAACGGAGCATAATGAGCAAAAAATGTCTTTGTAGTTTCGGATATCTAAATCCTAAAAATTATCAATATTGGAGGAACTCATGAATTACTTAATATCCATTTGTGGATTGCTACTTGTTTTTGTTTTAGCTCTGTTAATGAGTAAAAACAGAAAAGAAATAAAATATAAAAACATAATTATTATGTTGATCATCCAATTTTTATTTGCAGCATTACTGTTAAATACAAAGTTTGGTTATGTTCTAATTAAAGGATTTACAAAAGTATTTGATCAATTATTGTCTTACGCAAGTACGGGCATAACTTTTGTTTTTGGTGGTTTAGCAAATGAAGGGGAGTATTCTTTCTTCTTAAATGTGTTATTACCAATTGTATTTATATCTGCATTGATAGGGATCTTACAGCATTTTAAAATTCTTCCTTTCTTCATGAAATGGATAGGTTTACTTTTAAGTAAAGTAAATGGCATGGGGAAATTGGAATCATATAATGCTGTTGCGTCTGCAATGGTAGGTCAATCTGAAGTATTCATTACTGTAAAAAAGCAATTAGATAAAATTAATCCACAGCGTATGTATACATTATGCGCATCGGCAATGTCGACCGTTTCTATGTCTGTTGTTGGTGCATATATGACGATGATTGAACCGAAATATGTTGTAACGGCAATCGTATTGAACTTGTTTGGCGGATTTATTATTGTTTCAATTATTAATCCGTATACAGTAGAAGAAAGCGAAGATATTTTAAAAATTGAAAATGAGCATAAGCAAACTTTCTTCCAAATGCTTGGAGAATATATCATGGATGGCTTTAAAGTAGCTATCATTGTTGGAGCTATGCTAATCGGTTTCGTAGCATTAATGGATTTAATCAATTCACTATTTGATATGATTTTAGGTATATCCTTCCAAGATATTTTAGGTTATATCTTTGCACCAATTGCTTTCCTAATGGGTGTACCTTGGGCGGAGGCTATTACTGCCGGAGGAATTATGGCGACTAAATTAGTAACGAATGAATTTGTTGCAATGACAAGCCTTGGAGAAGCAGCGAAGTCTATGAGTGCACATACAGTAGGTATTATTTCAGTCTTCCTTGTATCCTTTGCAAACTTTGCATCTATCGGTATTATTGCTGGAGCGGTAAAAGGTTTGAACGTAAGACAAGGGGATATAGTTGCTCGTTTTGGTTTAAAGTTGTTGTATGGAGCAACACTCGTTAGTATTTTAACGGCTACAATTGTAGGTTTCGTAATTTAATAAAAGTTGAACTGCCCTCCAATAGATAGACACATCTATAGGGGGCAGTTTTTTATGATTAAAGTGCGTGGTTATTGCAATCTTGGATGGCTAAATAGGTCCAACAACATGAGGTATTTTAACTTCAGCCATATAAAAAAGCCACTTTAAAGTGACTTAGAAAACTACAAAGACCACCGTTGTTAAGATCCTCTGTTTGTTGAAGTATTAGTGGCACCTTTTCGAGCAAAATGAATAAAAATGAGTAGTATTAGTTGGAATAGTACAACGAATAAAAATACAATACCCAAAATAATGAAAGCTATCATTTTAAGTTCAGGAGTTTGAACTACCCCAGCAGAATCAACTGTTCTTAATCCAACAAATAATGCCCCAGCAGCAAAAATGAATAGCCATACAATATTTAGGGCCCACCATATTTTCATACCCAAAATAATTTCTCCTTTCTATTCATGAGTCGCACAAGAACGAAAATCAATGAGGATTCTAAAATCAAGACGCTGTTTAATAAAAGTTATCCCAGATTTTTGTTGATAAACCTTAATGCTCCGATTGATATTTTGCCTTTATTGTTTAATTGTAACACTTTTCCTTTTTAGTTAGAAACAAACTTTAGGCGGTGCTTTCTCTCAGCCCTAAGACTGATTCCCTTACAATTCAAAAAAGAAATGACTAATTAATTGAACAAAAAAGATAACCAATATCAGCTCATGTTAATAAAAAAATATCACCCTCCAATAATGGAAGGTGATTTGTTTGATCTAAAGCCATTCGAGAGTGTTCAAAAACCTAATATTTAATCTATACTGGACATGGATTATTGGATAGGTTGTTAAACGAGTCCTTAGCATATGTTTTCAGCGTTTTGCTGGTAGGAACCCTATTTATGCTTAATTACTCTATTGGTAAAGCATGATCAGGCTCTTTTCCAAACCACACATGTGCATAGTCTCCATTAATCCCTACACCCATTACTGTTAACGTGGACCAACTTCCAGCACCGATAATGACATTGTTATGTCCCGTAGAATTTTTCCACAAGTCAAGCGCACGTGAAGGACTTATACCCATGCCACCTCTAGCTGAAATTTCGTAGCCATTTCCATTGTAAGACGTTAATTCGCGCGGTTTATCCCACATTTGTTTGGCATATTGGTGGTCGCCTGTATAACAAACTGGTGACCAAGAACCATTGGCAGACCAACTATGTAAATTACAATCAATTCCCCGCTGATCCACCCCTTGTGATGGGGAATAATTATTAGAATCGATTACATGCGCCCTCGCTACTGTAGTTAGTGACCTTGAAATTGTGAATGGATTCAGCCCTAATGATTCTCGGTATTCATTGATTAATGTTGCCAATTCTTTTTCTTCATCTGTTAAATAATCTAAATCTATTATGTATGGCTTTTCGGTGATTATTAGCTCTTCAACAGCTTCCTTCTCTTCAGTAGCATTTTCATATTTATGCGCGCGTGCTAAAAATGCTGAAAAATGACCTCTAGTTAAATTGTTCGAAGGTCTAAATGTCCCGTCCTCATAGCCATTCGTAATTCCCGCTGCAACTAGTTGTTGGACCGCTTCATATGCTGTGCTATTTTTAGGAACATCTTTAAAAGTTTGTTTGCCACTTGGTAAATTAAAGGCACGTGCGATGAAAGTAGCCATATGACCACGTGTAACTTTTACGTTTGGCTTAAATGTGCCATCATCATAGCCCTTAATAATTCCTTGTTCAACTGCAGACTGGATATAACCACTATTTGGACTATGTTCAGGGACATCGTTGAAATTTGTAGGTCTTTGAGTACCGCTAAGTCCGACTGCTTTTGCTATCATAACCGCAACTTCCTCACGCGTTACAATATCATTCACGCCATATGTTTTCGTAGGCGCTACGATTCCCTTCTCTAACAAATACATTATCTCCTCATAGTTACTATGCTTCTCAGAAACATCACTAAATTGAGTCAAAGCCGCATGAACGTTTCCTATAGGCATTATTACAAATGCCAACAATAACGTAGTAATAAAAGTAATTAATCTCATATAATTCCTCCTCCTATCCTTTAATACTAACAGAAGGTTATTTAATTTTACATTTCATTCTTAAGATTCCAATTACAAAGGCTACTCAATTTGAGGGCTTTTTTTGCTTTTTCAGGGTTGGTTTTAAATTTTGCTCACGATAGAAAATCGCATAAAAAAATCACCCTCCAATAATGAAGAGTGATTCGTTCAAAAGCCTTGTGGCTGTATGATTAAATTAAAAAGCCGCGTATGCCGTAGTTATTATAGAAAGTTTTAAACCACCACTCCTCAAAGTGGGTGTTCGCAGAAGCTTTCCTGCTTATCCTCATGCACCATGGTGTGAGGCCCGTCATTCCAACTCCAATAATAAAACTCCCTTTTACAGCTTAAAGGTTAAAACTTAATATTGTACGAACAATGCAGCCTTTAAGGATATAATAAGGCATGTTAAACAAACTTGCAAGTAAGATGGTTTGTACAAAAAAGTCAATGGGCGAGTGTCCCAATTCAAACGTTTTCAAAATGATATATCTCCAAAAACATGAAACCGATTCATACTTTATTCACAAATGCGAACGAAAAATACGAACAACCTTTACTTAGTAGGGCGGAGTATGTAAGATAAAGGGGCATATATAGGGTTTACCTAGAAAAAAGTATAGGGAGGAAGCAGAAATGGCAGCTTATCCAAATTGTCCGAAATGTAATTCTGAATACACATATGAGGATGGAACGAACTTTGTATGTCCAGAATGCGCACATGAGTGGAGCACTGATGGGACGGAGCAGGAGGCAGATACGCTAATCGTAAAGGATGCTAATGGCAATCTACTTGCGGACGGCGATTCTGTTACAGTTATTAAGGATTTAAAGGTTAAGGGTAGTTCTTCAACATTAAAAATTGGGACAAAGGTGAAAAGCATTCGTCTCGTTGAAGGCGATCACAATATTGATTGTAAAATCGATGGCTTTGGTGCAATGAAATTAAAGTCAGAGTTCGTAAAAAAAGCATAATTACTGAAAAAAGAGTCGTGAAATGAAGTGTTCCAACTTAATGTTGGAAGGACATTCTAAATCGACTCTTTTTTATTTTTATTCAGTAAGTGTCTAAATATCAAATGTGTGGGCACAATTCAAAATCCAGACGCAATTACAACAAGGTAAAATTAATTTTAATAAAAATTAGTAATTACTGTAACATTTAGGAAAGATATACGTTTTACTTGGGAATAAACGAAATGAGGGGAGAGGGCATGGACAGACAGCGGAAAAACGAGCTAGAGCAACTTTATGAGAAATACGCGAAATCGTTATATTATTTTCTGCTGAAGATGTCTGGATCAGTACATATAGCGGAAGATTTAGTTCAAGAAACATTTGTACGAGCCACGGTATCGTTGTCGTTTTATAAAGAAGAGGATGTGAGAGCATGGTTATTCAAAGTAGCACGGAACACGTACCTAGATGAATGGCGCAAGCAAAAGAGACGAAGGACAATTCCGTTCGCACACTTATTTTGGAAAGATGAAATGCTAAGTCCATATGGGTTACCAGAAGAGGATTTTTTAACGCAAGAAGTGGCACAAGATGTACAGGCGTTACTGAAATTTTTGCCAGAAAATTACCGAACGATTTTATATTTACGTGAATATGAACAATTCACCTACTTAGAATTGCAGGAGGCACTAGAGCTTTCTGAGGGGCAGGTGAAAATACTTTTGCATCGTGCCCGCAAAAGGTTAGAAGAAATAGTAAAAAAGAATGGAGGTTTTCAACATGACTGAATGGTCGCAGGAGAATGAAAAAAAGATTTTAAGAAAATATCGTTTTGCGTTAACATTTCGAGTGCTACGTATATTGCTAATATGCCTCATTATTTATGCTCTCTATATAGCAGGGGTGTCCATTGTTTTTGAAAAAACGCGTCCGGATCTTAAGCATGCTTATAATTCTTTAATAGTACTTGAATGGCAACATCCAAATATTAAAGGTCAATATTCTATGGATTTGCCTGCAGAAATAACACCATTACTAACACAAAAAATAAGTTATTCACTTGAGAAACAGGTAGGAAAGGAAAAAGTAGTAGTTGGTGAAATGCGTGTTGAAAAATCAATGTTAAATTCTAATTCATCTATGAGTATGAACTTATCGTCGACAAATACTTCACAACAATTTAATTTTAATTTACCAGAAGATCCTGTGACGGGAAAAGCAACCTCATCTCAACTTAACAACAATGTATGGAAGGCGTTGGATAAGTTGCCTGAGGGAGCTGTAGCGGAAATGGCATTTTCGACTTTAACATTTAAAGAGCCTAAAGAATTGGAAAAAATGCTTGCTCCGTACGGTGTCCGAATCGTTTGGATGCCATTATATACAGGTGAGTTTAAATCCTTTGAACCAACTTCTTATGACCGCAGTAGTGGCATAATTACAATTTATGATAGATTCGGGCTATCAGGTGGCTTAACAGTTAGTGATGATTATTCACATATATCTGAAGCACAGGACTATACAAGTTTGAGGGATAGCCAGCGTTGGATGCTGAAAAATATGGAAAAGCTTTTAACTGAAAAGGAAAGCTATTATGAAGGATTTCTAGGTTTAAGTCATTTACAAGAACGCTATGATTATATAAAAAAGAATGGATTTCAAGCTTATGGCGCTGTTGTAACAGGGCCGACAAAGCAACTATGGATGCTTCAAGATTTAGAAGGTATTTCTAATGTAATGCTAGGGGATGTTGAACTTATGAACGGGTATAATTGGTGATGAAAGAAGTTGTCTCAAATACTTGAGACAACTTCTTTCTGCAAGGTGGAACATTATCTTTTAAACTTACGAAATAAAATAGCAAAAGCAGCACCGATTAGTGCGAAAATAGTATGTAAAAGTGCTATATAGCTAGCTCCAATCAACAGTGTACCGATTTCTGCAAAAGAGTAGTAGGTGACATAGAGTGGGTTATTGATATTGTCAATAATAGCCCATACAAAAACAGGTACAGAGCTGATGGCAAAAACAATCCAAATATTTTTGTAAAAGAAATAAGTAAGACAGCCGAAAATTGCGTACGATACAACAAAGCTTGTTTGATTGCCAAGTAAGGAAGAGTTAATGGCAAACATAAAGGATAGTACGATAAAAACAAGATGGAAAAATGATACTGTTTTTTTCATAAGTAAAGGATTGCCTAGTGCTTGCTTTGAAGTAGCGAGCTGCCGACAATGCTCACAATTAGCTAAATGGTGTTCGACAAATTGAATAGTATTTGCTTGAATCGCTTGTTTTTTATACAAAGGTAATAAATCCTCTACAATTGAACATTCCTGTGACAAAAGCTTCCCTCCAATCGCTCCTTTCTATTATACGACTTTTTGGAGGAAATAAAAAAAGCCTTCCGCGAGTTCATTCGTTCGGAAAACTTGTACATGCACCTATTTAATTTGATGTTAACACTTCATTTGTCAAAGCTTGAATATCAATATGTGTTTTTTCTTTCACAGCATCCTTCAGGATCTCAGTACGGAAATAGTGAACCGTAGCTTCGAGTGGAATAGCTAAAAGCTTGGAAAGAGCGGATTGATACATATACACAAATTCTTTATCTGTGTTTCCGCGTTTTAGCTCCGCAAAGGCTTCATAAAATTGGTCAAGCTTATCAGCAAACTCGAGGAGGCGACCTTCTATAGTGCTGTCTTTACCTTCTTTCATGCGCTCAATAAAGACAGCTTGAAACTCTTGCGGAATCTCATCAATAATGAATTTTTCCATCATTTTTTCTTCCACATGTGCAAGCATTTTTTTTAGCTCAGGGCTTGCGTGCTTTACCGGAGTTTTAATATCGCCGATAAATACTTCAGCAAAGTCGTGATTGATGGTTTTTTCATATAATGATTTCCAATTGATCGTAGCTCCATTCATTTCCTCAAGTGTGGCAAAAAACATTGCATACTGTGATACCTTCCAAGAGTGAGCAGCCACATTGTGCTCTTCGAATTTGAAACGTCCAGGGCATCGAATAATACGCTCTAAATCATTAAGACTTGTAAAAAATTGATGAATACCTATAAAAATCACTCCTTTTTGTTCTATATGTGCATGTTACTATAATATGTTTCGAAGAGTCTAGGGATACAAATTTACAATTATCTAGGTGTATCACCAAGCATATTTGCTATTATTGTCAGGAACAAACTGCTCACATAACATCATTGCATACGGTGTCTCCAATTATGATAGGCTATTCTTTTCGGTATTGCTTTAAATGTGTTGATTAATCATGTTTTTTACTTCTTTAATATATTGTAAAGGGTATATTAAATTTTCCCCAATAAGAAAGTTTATAAACACAGGGGGAGGAATTATTATTAAGTCATTTGAAAAACTGATCAAGATTCTCAAATTTATTGTAGAAAAAAGCCACTCGTTTTGAGCGGCATAATATATTATTTAACTGGAACTGTGAATGTTACATCTTGCGATTCAAATGTATTGTCATCGAATACATTACCAAACATTAATTTGATTTCTTTGACATTTTCTACATCGATATCTTTCCCGTCTGGCGCTAAAAATTCTAATACAGCTTCTTTCTTAACTCCTCCTTGAATGTCACCAGAAACATCACCATCAGTTAGGAACAAATTAGCATCTAATTGCATATCACCGATGACTGCTGATCCTTGATCTGGATAAAAAGTAACTTTATTATCCTTAGTATTATGAACATTTACTCCAACTTGTATTTTCCCTTTTGTGATTTTAATTTCACCAAGTCCAACTTTTAAACCTAAAGCATCAACGTTTTGTGTACTTGCATCAACCTTTTTAGAACCATCAGTAGTTTCCTTTTTTGTAGATGATGTTTCTACTTTTTCTCCAGACGATCCAGTAGATGGTTTATCATCATCAGTACTACACATAGCTAATGCAACGATTAATACAACTAATAGTATTAATCCGCCACATCCGAACTTGAAAAATTTCTTCATTACGGTAACTCTCCCTTAATATGTAATATTTCAATCTTATGAAACTATACCAAATTTACTATAATGTGTCAGTAGTAAAATTAATGGAAATTAAAAATAGTTAATTGTGATTAGTCGGATGTTGAGCTAATATCTAACAATGATTCAATTTGCGTTTACAAAGGATTCACAATTGGCGATAAAGCGCACTTGTGTTGAATGCTATAATGAGGGGGAATGAATCAATTATGTGTCCGCATAATTTCGTCCGGAATCGGCTTTGTGCTAGCACAAGGAAATCCTTTTCGATTCCGTGAAAAGGGGAGTACGCAACATGATTTCAATTTATACAATTCTTCTTTACATACATATTTTAAGTGCTGTTCTTTCGATTGGGCCTTTGTTCGTTGTTCTAACAATTGTTAAGAAAATGCGTACAGCGTCTCATGTTGAAATGTCACCTTATATTGAGGCATTTAAAGGAGCAATAACGATCGTCAAGCATTCGGGGCATGTTCTTGTTGTATCCGGTATTTTATTAATGTGGCATGCAGGCTATCATTGGAGTACCTCGTGGATTGTTCTTACATTCCTCGTGATGTTTGCCTCCATTGTTTTTTTAGCAAGAGCGTTCAAACCGACATTACAGACATTCAATACACCTGCCTATGACCAACAAAAATTTGCTTCATTACTACATCGCAAAGCATGGATGTACATTTTGTTATTGCTAATTATGTTATGGCTAATGGTAGCAAAACCTGTACTTTGGTAAAGAATAAAAATCGCACCATAAGTTTTTTTAATGTTGCTGCCGCTACGTTTCACTGCGCTTTCGCGCAAAAAAATCTGTTGGCTGAAGTTTCGTTTTGCAGAAGTGCCATCCTTTATTTCATTGACCCAAATTGTTTTTCAACAATATGAAAAATTCGCACCCTGAGAGGAGTGCGAATTTTTTCATCAATTGCTAAGCAAGCGTTTGAAATAGCTTTTGCGAATAAATATATAACTACCGAAGAACAGAGCAAAGTAGCATAAAGAGCTTACCATAGAGACTTGTAAAAATGCTGTTGAAACCATTGCTCGCATGGCAAAAAGGGTAGCGAATAACATCGTAATGGCTATCGCGAATGGTACAAATATAAGGATTGCTAGCTCTTTAGACACCACAGTGAATAACTCTTTTTTAGATAGCCCGAGTTTCCGTATGCCTACATACTTTTCTTTTTCCTGCAGAAGTGTCGTTTGTAAATAAAAGTAGAGTATGCTCATAGCTGCACTTAAGAAAATCAAGCTCAACATAGAGCCGATAAAGAACATAACACTTTTTGTAAACATCTCCGCGACATACAATTCAATTTTTGACGTTACATAACGTTCCTCAAATATATGTGGGAAATCCTCAATAATTTTTTTCGCCAGCTCTGTATGGGCTGTCCAATTGTCTAGCTCAAATAAATAGGTTTTATAGACAGGATATTCGATGCTGTTATAAACTTCATCAGGCACAATAAAATACGTTTGTTGGAAACCTGTTGACAATAGATTTTTTTCATTTACAGATACAAGCTTAAATTGCTTTAAATATTTGTCATCACTTACATTAGTAATAGGATATATTTGATGATTACCAGCAACTGCTATAAATTCATTTGCACCTAAGCTAATCTTTTCATTGTGTAATAAGTTATAATCGGAAACTGACATATAACCGAGTCGTTGGTTTTCAATCGATTTAAACTCAATAAAAAATTTTTGTGAATCCACTGTAGATAATTGTTTTTCAATACTTTCAATATCCGCTGCTACCATACTTGGATCAGCCTTAGGAGGGGCGATATATTGAAAACTGTATGGATAATTCGCCTCACTATCTTTTTCAACATTATAGTAAGAACTAAATAAAATGCTTGTACATAAAAATACACCGCTTAATAAAATAGTGATTAAAAATAGTATATTTGCATGTGATTTCATTTTTGCGTTGAGATTGGAAGCCAGTAACATATTCGTTTGTTTCATATAGGCTGACGATCTCTCAAAAGCTTTTAGCAGGAAGCGCATTCCTTGTGAGATGATTAGATAAATTGTAGAAAGAGCACTCACGAAAAATGCTCCATAGAAAAGAAGACCGAGACTACCTACGATGTCATGTTCTATTTTTAAAAAATAGCCTAAACCAACGGAAAACATAATGCTCATGAATAATAAAAGATAATGTGATTTTATCGGCTTTTCGATGATAGTATCACTTTTTAAAAGCTGAATTGATGCTTCTTTATTAATAAATCTTGTCATTACTTTTGAGATAACAACAAATAATACAAGGAATAAACCGATAGTTAAAACGATTGCTTTAATCGGAATATACATACCGAAAGTTTCTGCTTTTAAAACAACTTTGGTGCCCATTAAGAAGAGCGGTGCAATGACAAGCCCGAAAACAATTGCAGTAATAATTGCCATTACACCAATAAGAATATTTTCTCGAAATACTAGTGTACGAATTTGTTTCATGGATGCACCAGTAATCATAAAGATGCCTAGTGTTTTTGTTTTCTTTTTCAAAAACGACATTATTGAGTACGCAATGAAGATAAATGAAAATAAATAGACGAGCATACTTGCTAACATTAATGAAATGCCAAGTGTTGAATCTGGAGCTAAACTATTAAGACTTGGGTGAAAAGCAATGACTGTAAATAAAAAGAAAATAATGATCGAGAACATACTGCTAAGGAAATACGAAACATAGGTCCATTTATCACGTAAAATGTTTTGTACAACGATATGATTAAAGCTCATGCTGTCCACCACCTAAAAAAGCAAGTGTGTCCATGATTTCCTGGTAAAATTGTTTGCGATTATGACCACGATGAATTTCGTTATATAATTTACCATCTTTAATGAATATAATTCGATTAGCGAAACTTGCTACATAAGGATCATGTGTCACCATTAAAATAGAAGTTTTTAGTTCAGTATGAATCGAACTAAATAAGTGCATGACATCGTTTACTGCTTTTGAATCTAGATTCCCTGTAGGTTCATCTGCCAATAATAAACTTGGCTCATGAATAACCGCACGAGCAATAGCTACACGTTGTTTTTGCCCGCCAGAAATTTCATAAATTCGTTTTGGCAGAAGCTCTTCAATTCCAAGAAATTGAGATACATGTAGAAGTCGTTGCTGCATTTTATCGGCAGGTAAGCTATCTAAAGTTAACGGTAATAAAATATTTTCTTTCACCGTTAGCGTGTGGACAAGATTAAAATCTTGAAAGACAAAGCCTAATTCCGAACGACGGAACTTTGCAAGTTTCTCATCATCTAAAGAATATGGATTTCTATTATTTATAAGAATTTCTCCAGCAGTAGGGCGATCGATTGTTGATACGCTATTTAAAAATGTTGTTTTTCCACTACCTGAAGGCCCCATAACGGCTACGAATTCATTCTCACCAAGCTGAAAATCTATGCCATTCAACGCCTTGTATGTGATTTCCCCGATATATTCTTTCTGCAAATTGGTCATTGTAGGATTGAGCTTCCCATTTTTGAACAACTCCCTTACTTCGATTGAATAGCTTAAGTATAAAGAAGGAGCAGCATTTTACCTATTTGGTTAAATGACGTCAATATGACAAAGTTGTCATATTAGGCTTATCATCATGATTTTTTCACGCTATTTGAAAAGTCTATGGAAAAGGTCGTGACGTCCTCATGGGATTGTAAAGTAAAGGGGTGCTCTAATATAGTTAATATTTTTTTCACTAAATACAAGCCTATACCTGTTGCTTCACCGCTTGTTCTTCCTTTCATGCCTGTATAAAATAAATCAAAGACACGTGATATTTCACTATCCGGAATTGATTCTCCACAGTTTTTAATTCGTAAAGTAGCTTCATCATAAATGATTTGAATAGAGCTTTCAGCCTCAGCATATTTAATGGCGTTATTGATAATTTGATAAAGCACAATCTTTAACCATTTACGGTCTGAATAAATAATTGTATGTTCATCAATCGTCACTTTTGGAAAAATTTCTTTGGCGATGAAATAATCTTTTAAATCATTAACAACTTCCTTCGTAAGCTCCTTTAATGAAAGTGCTTCTATTTTTAAATCAGCCACTAGATTGGACGTGCGTTCATAAGTTAGTAGCTGATTCAAGGTAAACGTCAGCTTATCACATTCATGATTAATTGTTTGCAAGTGCTCTGATTGGTTAGTTGCATTAGATTGGATCATCAGTTGAATAACCGACAATGGCGTTTTCATTTGATGGGCAAAATGTGAAAGTACAAGCTGCTTTTCTTTCCCTTGCTCCTCTAAATATTGCTGCTGTGTTAAGTATAGATATTGCATTTGTCGTAGTTTTTGGCTATAGGCCTGCTCCACCATAGCCTGTGGTTCATACAGATGGAGGTCATCGCCTGTTAATGTGCTCTTCTGTAAATGAGTATAGAGCTTTCTTCTTCGAAAATAACGTCCAATCAGCCAAACGATAAATAGGAAGCTCACGAGAAAGATAAAGTAAAGATAGTGCGAAGCTAAATCGTCCAGGGAATGAATAATCCAGGGTAATAATAGAAAGCTTACACAATAAAGAATAATTACACTTACATGATCTCGAAAGAAGAGCTTCATTCTTCTGCCTCCACTAATTGATAACCAAGTCCGCGAATTGTTTTAATTTCTAGTCTAGATTGGATCGCCTCGAACTTTTTGCGTAGTCGGCCAATATTAACAGATAAAGTGTTTTCCTCAACGAAGGCTTCATCATCCCAAATGGCACTTAACAATTTTTGACGAGGAACAACATTAGGATAAGCTTCAAATAGTAATGTGCTAAGCTGCATCTCTTTTAATGTTAATAGGCTCTCATGCTTTTCGGTGTAAAGACGAACTGTACTAGCATTTAATGTTGTATTTGCAATGGAGATCGAATTAGAATCGGAGGAAGCATATTCTCCGTATGTACGACGAATAAGACCATTCACCTTTGCCATAAGCACATCTAGCGAGAAGGGCTTCGTAATAAAATCATCCGCACCATTTTCAATCCCATATACTTGATCGATATCATTAACACGAGCAGATACAATAATAATAGGGCAGTTGGATAGCTGGCGGATTTTGCGCGACCAAAAGTACCCATCATAGGTTGGTAGGTTAATGTCCATAATAACAAGATGGGGTTGAATTGCTTGAAATTCTTCTACTATTTGATTAAATTGTTGAACGGTATAGCATTCAAATTGATATTTTGATAAATGCTCCTCAATGATTTTTGAAATATTGATATCGTCCTCTATTATGTAAATTTTGTACATAGTATCAACCTTTCTTTTTTTTTGCTCATCACCGAAAGTTGGGAATAACATTTGTTTAAAACGTATGTCATGTAAATAAGTTGATTGGAGTGGAGACTGGGCGGCTCATCGGGCGCCCCTAGGAAGCTT
Source organism: Lysinibacillus zambalensis (assembly GCF_040183165.1). Classification (NCBI taxonomy): domain Bacteria; kingdom Bacillati; phylum Bacillota; class Bacilli; order Caryophanales; family Bacillaceae; genus Lysinibacillus; species Lysinibacillus zambalensis. The sequence continues at coordinate 31,848 of NZ_JBEGDG010000027.1, read as the reverse complement.
TGCTCTGCGCGAAAGCGAAGCGACAGCAACAACAAAGCGCCCAGTCGGAACGGAAATCAACCCCACGTTATGCTGAGTAGCCTTCCTATTTATATATTTTTAATGTACCCTGATTTTAAAAAATCCATTAATATTCTCCATTGAATAAAGTAATTGTAACTTGAAATTATAAAAAAGAGCCACCACAAACCCAATTGGGAATGTGATGACCTCTTTCGTTTATTTTTTTGGAATGTGGAAGGTGATAGTTGTTCCTTCATTTAACGTGCTATTAATTTGTAACCTCTGTCCGTAAATCCTTTTAAGACGTAAATCCGTATTACGTAGCCCTACACCAGAGTTTGGCGAATAGCTACACGATTGTAGTTCATCTAATAGACTTGAATCAATCCCGACCCCATTATCTATAACACTTACTGCAACATGATTCGGAAAATCTTTTATACGAATACAAACTGTACCGCCTTCTACTTGTTTTAATACACCATGACAAATTGCATTTTCCACTAAAGTTTGTAAGGAGATAGGGGGGATATCAATATTAATATTGTCATCAATATCCCATTCGATATTTAGTAAGTCCCCAAATCGCTGCTGACTAATATAGAGATATGACCGTACTAGGTCTAACTCATCCTTAAGTGACACTACTCGCTGTAAATTTCGCGCATCGAAGCTGGCGTGTAGATATTCACCAAAATGATGCATTAAGTCAATCATTCGGTCTGTATCGATCGTACTAAGTGATGCAATTGAGTTTAATGTATTAAATAAAAAATGAGGCTGTATTTGGGCCTGAAGCCAAGCTGTTTCTAAATGTAGTCGTTGATTGATGCTATATTTTAAATCGATTAAGGCTCTACTCCTTACCTTTAACTCTAAAGAATTAATGGGCTTTGTCACATAGTCATTTGCACCATGTGCGAAACCAGTATAAACATCTGCGGGATAATTTCGAGCCGTTAATATTAAGACAGGTAATTCAAGCAATGAGTAATGCTCTCGAATAATTTCAGTTAATGCATAGCCTGATATATAAGGTAACATCGCATCAATAATGACTAGATCCCATTCTTCTCGCTGTAGCAATTCTAATGCCTTCTCACTGCTAGTAACTGTAGTAACAGCATATTCTGGAGTTGCAAATAAGCTACGCATAATTGTTAAGTTAACAGGATCATCATCGATCATTAAAATGTTGAATTGCTTTTCCGTTATAGATGATGAATTTTTTTCTTCAACAAGAAGATGCGTGTCCTCTTCCTCGATATAGGATTGCTCCTCATTAACGTTTTCATCTGCTAATGGTAAGGTGAAAAAGACATCCGATCCTTTGTTAGGAATAGAGTGTATTTGTAAAGTTCCTCCATGTAATTCGATTAGCCTCTTTGAAATTAATAATCCAAGGCCGATTCCATCATTATTATCATTTCCTTGTTCGTAAGGGGAAAATAGACGACTTTGGATAGCATCATCCATTCCTAACCCAGTATCACGAATATGGATAACAGCCATATTATTTTCGATTTGGGCGCTGATTTTTATAGATCCTGCACTCGTATATTTAATGGCATTGTGTAGGAGATTAAAAAGAATTTGAATCAATCGATTTTCATCTGCCACCACATTAGGGAATGACCTAGGGATTGTTGAACTCATTTGAATCTGTTTACCGATTGTTATAAAACGTAACAAATCAAAAACGCCATAAACTGTACCTTGAATGCTGACGTTTTGTTTATGGAGATGCAAATTACCTTCTTTTAAACGAGTAAAGTCTAATATGTCATTTAATGAAAATGACATGCTTCTCCCGATATCAATAAGATGTTTTAGGTTTTGTTTATCATCAGCCATAAGCTTATTGTTAGGATTATCGTAAATGGATTGCCCTAACGTAATCATTTTATTCATAGGATCCCATAGCTTTTGTGAGCTACTAGATAAAAATTCATCTTTCAAAGCATCGTCTTTTTGTAATTTAGCAATCAATTGATGAATCTGCTCTTTATTTTCAAAAAACCGTTTAAACCAATAGCCTGAGAAACCGAGCATCATAAACAAATAATCGAATGGATACATTGGTATATCAAAAGAATAGTTGGATTTGATATACGCCCATATGATGCCGTTTAATGTTCCGAGAGCAGCCAATGCAATAAAAGCAGTGCTTTGTGTTTGATTTTCAAGATACTCTCTTAATGCGAGTACTACTACAGATAAAAATGAAATGACATACAGTATAAAGTAAAGAGAGTTTATTGTGTTTAACCAATTAATCGGTAAGACGATAGTGAAAAATGCTGAAAGGGCGTAGAAAGCAAAGAGCCACTGAAAGCTTTTAGCATGACGATATTTGACTAGTAAAACACGCATAAATTGAACAAAGAAAAAAGAAGATCCTAGAAAAATAATTGAAGATAACTTAAAAGACCATACATAATCAAGATGTAACCAGTTGAGTATAGATGGATCATGTGAAATTAACTCATCTGCTAAAGGTAAAAGAAAGCCTATTGTGAACAGTAAAACAACTGGTTTTGGATAAATAAACAAGAACACAAGGCTACTAAAAAGTGCAAATAACAAGAGCGTTATTGAAATTGTAGCAAAAGATAAATTATTAATAATTTGTTGGTGCGCCATAGCTGAGGCGGAGGTAAACCAGATTTTTTTATTAATAGTAGGGCTTATTGCAGTATCGAAATTAGACGTATGTAAAATTATGTCAAGTTCAGGTTGTTCATTTGTAAAGTAATGCGTATAAGTAGCGACTTGACCGTGATGACTATGTGAATCAGTAGCTACTTTTCCTGACTGTTCAACTAACTTCCCGTTAAGATACAATGCTGAGGCAGTTGACACTGCTGGAATCCGAATGGCATAACGATTATCTTTGGGAGCATTGTCATTGAGTAAGATTTTTAAACGATATGTACCGTATCGTTCTGCGGTTGCCTCAGGTTCTTGCATAGGAATCACCCGGGTAGCTTGTTCAAATGATTGGAGAGACTTGTTATGATCAATATTTAATGGATCTATTAATAATCCGGGATAGTAGACCCATTCCCCATCTAAGTAAAGAACTTCTTTATCGGATAGCTGATGATCCCGTAGATCAAATACACCTTCCCGGGCAATCGGTTGTTCACTGGAAGGGGAAAAATAGGCAAGCCATAGTATACGAAGTGTAGTAAGAACTATAAAAATTAAAATGATGAAAAGCGAATGTCGTATTGTCGCTTTTTTTAACAGTGACATAAGAACCTCCGGAATTTACTGAATGTATTAAAAGGCCTATATTCACCATGCCATGAAATTTAGAAAATGGGAATAAGAAATTTATAAAAAAAGTTACTTTCAGACTAATCAGAAAGAGTTGGTTTCCGCTTCGGGCTACTCGCTCTCAGGCGAGAGTAGCGTGAGATCTTAGCTCTTGCCTATTGTATGTGTCAATTATATTTATTTGTGAATTAGTTTTCGTTAAGGGGTGTGAGTATAATTTCAAGGGGAGAAATAATCTGGTGTAGGTAAATTCAAGTTAAAGCCTCCACGATTAAGCAAAAGGCATATTGATAATACCTGTTTACCAATAAGCTTAGGCATCGAGGGTATTTTTCTCGATGCCTAGAATTATTCAACAGATATAGCGTTAAACAACTCAGTTGTTTCTAGCTTTGGTAAAATACCGAGATCCGTCATCAATATACTTTTAAAGTTGTTGTAAACCTTTACTGCACCTGCCCGATGATCAACTTCTATATAGTGCCTCATTAGCTGTTGGATAATTTTATCGGAATAGGGGGTATGTTCTACTGTTAATAGTAATATATGTTCTCGTTTTTCCACATCATCTATTGCTGTATAGTGCTCTACTAAATCATGAAGTAAAAGAGTAAATTTGTTGTTCATAAAACTTGCTTTACTAGTAATCCAGGGATAATCTAATGAGGTCATAAACTCACCTTGGTAATTTTGCACGAGCGCCTCAGCTCTCTCTACATCAATCTTGCCAGTCTCCGTTTTACCATTTAAAATATGCTCCAAGTCATGGGCATCACATTGAAAATCCTCTAATTGCAAAATATAGCAGCCGTTAGCATACTGTATGACTTCTGAATAACCCAATGTTGAAAGCGTGGTGCGTAGATAGGAAACTGTTGTATGTAACTGCACTCGTGCCTTTTTACATTCCGTGTCTGCCCATAAAGCTTCGATGATTGTATCGCGAGGCACATGACTATTAAGATTGGAAAGAAGAAAGGCAAATAATTCTTTTGTTTTAAGCGTTCTCCAATGGACCGCTTTGTCATTATGTAAAACAACGAATCCTCCAAAGCATTGGATCGTAAGTGCGGGTTTATTTCGTACTTCTATAGGATTCGGTTTATTTTCTAGGTGAAGGAGTTCTTGGATTCTATTAATAGTTGTCTCTAAACGAGCTTTTGAAATAGGCTTTAATAAATAGTCAAGGGAGTGAATTTCAAATGCTTGTACTGCATAGTCTCGATACGCAGTGACAAATACGATATAAATATTTTTGTCCCATTCTTTTAAAAGCTGTGCAATCTCTAAACCGTTCAAGCCAGGCATTTCAATATCTAAAAATGCCACTTGGAAATCCAAGGTTGGCCCAACTGCAAGCAAATCTTTTACAGTAGTAAAAGATCTAACGACCTCTATTGAATTAAATTCCTTTAACTTTTTCTCCATGTTTATAAGCGCTAATGGCTCATCATCCATTACTATCGCTCGAATCAAAAAGGCCACCAACTTTCTAATTTTTATTAACCTGATATCAATTATACCTTAGTGAAGTAGGTTAAATTAAAATATCAATGACAGACCCTTTATACGGATGTATGGTCGCTTGCTGCTGCAATATTAAGATTGACTGCATTTTACATAACACCCATTTGCACAGTATGTTGTAGCTTCATCAGTTGAGAAGACATTACTGTATTAATTTCCAACCCACACTCCTCCTTTACCATATTATCGGATAAAAACACTTATTTTCCAACATATAAAGATTGCAAATAGAGTTCTAATATTGCCTCCATAAAATTGATTGTTTACCAAAAATATATTCGTTCTTGTATATTTTTCCGAATTTTTAGCAATAATTCGTAATATCAGGTCTGTTGTCCTGAATGATTGCTTGTATTCTCTAGCATTAAGAGCCTAAATCTAGTGTGCTAGCAGAAGACTGCGAAATAATAAAATGTGGAGGTTACAAAATATGAAAAAACAAGCTTTAGCTTTAGCAGTAACATTAACCTTGGGATTAAGTTTATTTGCCAGTCCGTCATCTGCAAAGGACAAACTTTCTTTTATGCCATTCGATGCATTGTGGGGAATCTCGAAAATTTACAATTTATCTTTAGAAGATTATGAGCCAATGTTCGGCTCAGACGCAAGATGGTTTTATCCAGAGCAAAATTTAAATATAGCCGAAAAGAAAAATGATAATTCGCCGAAAGACCAACATTTTGTTGAGGCTGGAGATACTTTATTTACAATTGCACGTGTGAATGATGTGTCAGTGGAAGAATTGCAAGAATGGAATAACCTTGCATCTTCTGATCTAATTTATGTAGGTGAATCATTGGCTATCAAAGCTTCGGCAGCGAAACCTAAAACGTCCGAAAGCAGACCTACAACGGTAGCAACGGCATCAAGTAAAAAGCAAGCGACAACTTCAAGTAATAATACAGCTGCGACAGCTAGTACAAAATCAGTGAGTGCTCCGACAACTACGGGCAAAACGTTCACAATGCGAGCAACAGCCTATACAGCTTATTGCGAAGGATGTTCGGGAATTACAGCGAATGGAACAGATATAAGATCGAATCCAAACTTAAAGGTAATTGCTGTAGATCCACGAGTAATCCCGCTTGGAACAAGGGTTTGGGTTGAAGGTTATGGTGAAGCAATTGCAGCAGATACTGGTGGAGCGATAAAAGGTAATAAAATTGATGTATTTATTCCTACCGAGGGACAAGCTCGTCAGTGGGGCGTCAAAAATGTAATTGTAAAAATTTTAAATTAATGTAATTGTGAGGGTGTCTCCTTGAATTGGAGATATCCTTGTTTATATTGTTTAAAGTTTACAAAATGTACTCCTTAATCAATGATTCGCAAAATTCCTATTGAAGTTGCATAAGTGGAAGGATTGTTGGAAACCATCAAAAAGAGGAGGGATTTTTATGAAAAAAATGAGCTTAATAATAATTTCTTTATTAGTATTTGTCGGTGGTTGTAGTTTATTTGAAAAGAAGGAGCAAAAAGTGGCAGTAAACGCAAATTCAGGGCTAACTGCAACCGCGAAAGTAATTGGTAAAAATAATGAAAGCTATGGCAATGCATATTTTGAGGAAGAGGATAATGGGGTTAAGATGACACTCGCGCTATCAGGGGTGCCAGCAGGAAAACATGGCATTCATATTCATTCCGTTGGGAAGTGTGAACCACCGACATTTGAATCAGCAGGTCCTCATTTTAATCCAACGAGTAAAGAGCATGGGAAGGATAACCCTAAAGGTTATCATTTAGGAGATCTTCCAAATTTAGAAGTTGGAGAAGATGGTAAAGTAGATCTAAACTTTTTAGCTGAAGGGCTAACATTAGAAAAAAATGCTGCCAACTCATTGTTACGTGAGGGGGGCACTACATTAATCATTCATGAATCAGAGGATGATTATAAAACGGATCCTTCGGGTAATTCTGGTGCTAGAATTGCTTGTGGCATTATTCAATAAGGACAATGAATCGACTGTATCTAAAGAAAATCACTTTAGATACAGTTTTTTTGTTTTAAGGGTAAAAATCGACAACAAATGAAAGTCCGAAATCATCACTTTTAGTTCATTACTTTTCACCATAGCGTGAGGTTGATTTCCGTTCCGGCTGGGCACTTTGTTGCTGAAGAAGAAAGTAAAGATTACTTCGATAATGAGTATGCATTTTTATACATATAGAAATCAAAATTATTTTCTTAAAAAAGAATTTAATGGTTTAATATAGATAAATTCGGTTTGAAGAAGTTATTAATTTAATGCGGGAATATTAGGGATTTGAGGGAAATAGTATAATTATAAAAGACTGAATTTACAATAAATTAATTGACATTAATATACTAAATTTGATAATTTTAAATAGATTCTTATTTTTAACCAAGGGGGAAGGTTACTATGAAGAAAAAACAATTCAAGCTATTAATGCTATTAAGTGCCTTTGCGCTATTGATTTTAGCTGCATGTGGGTCTGATAGCGGAGCAGGTTCAAAGGGCTCGGATAAGGGTGATTCGACAGCATCTGCTAAGCCGGATTTTTTGAACTTATTAACAGGTGGAACACAAGGGACTTACTATGCACTAGGTGGGACATTTGCTGATTTAATTTCTAAAGAAACAGACATTAAAACGACGGCTGAAGTATCTCAAGCATCTGCTGCCAACATGACAGCTTTGCAAGATGGTAAAGGTGAAATTGCCTTCGTGCAATCAGATATTGCTTTTTACGCAACTGAGGGAACAATGATGTTTGATGGTAAAAAAATTGATACAATTGCTGCTCTAGGTGCACTTTATCCAGAAACAGTCCAATTAGTAACGACTGAAGCATCGGGCATTAAATCATACGCTGATTTAAAAGGGAAAAAGGTTTCTGTAGGTGCACCAGGTTCTGGAACTTATGCAAATGCTGAACAATTACTTGAAATTCATGGTTTAAAAATGGATGATATCAAAGTACAAAACCTTGATTTTGGTGAGTCTACAGACGGTCTTCAATCTGGTCAAATCGACGCAGCGTTTATTACTGCTGGTACGCCAACAGGTGCTGTTGAGGCATTAAATGCAACAACTAAAGTAAATATCATCGGTATGGATGCTGGTAAAGCGGATGAGTTAATCGCTAAATACCCTTACTATGCAAAAGATACAGTAAAAGCTGGTACGTATGGTATTGCGAAAGATACTGAGACAGTTTCAGTGCTTGCAATGCTAGCGGTGAAAAAAGATCTTCCAGAAGATGTTGTTTATTCAATGACGAAAGCTATTTATGATAACACAAATAAAATTTCACACGATAAAGGGAAATTTATCAAAGCTGAGACAGGTTTACAGGGAATCAGTATTGATGTTCACCCAGGTGCTCAAAAATACTTTGATGAAAAGAAATAACAGAACGCTCGAAGATTAAATGTAGGTTTTATCAGGCGAATGTAACGTTATTTTCTTAAATACAAAGAGGCTCGGATTGCGTAAAGCTTCGAGTCTCTTTTCTTCCTTAAGTAGTGATAAAACGCGAATAGCTTTTAACCTATTTCAGCAGGTGTCTTTTGTACCGAAAGCGTAGCGACAGGTACAAAAGACACCTGCTAGAAATATAGGAACTCAGTCTAAAAACGCCACGTCCTGTGTCAACGACTGAGTGACCAACATCATGTTGTCGCTGACGCTTCGCTTTCGCACAGGCAAAACCCTTTGTTGACGCTTCGTTAGCACTGCGCTTTCGCACAGAAAACATTTGTTGGTCTAAAGCCTCTGGCGGATGTCACGGAATTGGAAAGGAGTTCTTTGTGCTTGCGCAAATCCGATTCCGGACGCAATTATGCTGAGGCATAATCGGTGTGGGGGAAAAGATGTGGTGCAAAAGAGAACATTAATTATTGTTTTAGCTTTTTTATGTATTTGCTTCAGTATAGTCATTTTTCTTCCTCTTCAAAAGGTATTCGCATTTACGGAAACGCGTTTAAATGACCCGATTGTACATTATATACCACTTACAACTGAGGATAGATTTGATATTAGATATACTCACTCTATCCATAAAACGGATGTACTCGAACATTATAAATGCGTAGATGGAACTAGTATTCAAATGTTAGGGATGGAGTATGAGAGTTTAGCGATTGGCATGCCAAGCTATGCAGAGGAAAATCAAACATTAACAGAGCGAAATGGGAAATATTTTTTGCAGTTTGACTATGAAGTTATTGAAAATTTTACGATTTATATAGGCGATTTAGATTTAGATCTTGTATTAGATTACGAGGATTATGATTACGATTTAAAAAAGGATTTACAAAGGGGAAAATCCTACTTATTTGAGGTGAAGCGTTTATCGCTTTATGAACAATGGAAAGGAGTAAGGATGAAATGACGACACAGCATAAATCAAACGACGAAGTAAAAAAAGAAGAATTTGAACAAATATCAGCAGAAGAGCAACAAGCAATACTTGAGAAGTATGATATTGAATCCAATGTACGAACGATTTCGGGCATGATGAAGCATGTCATTTTCTTTGGATTACTAGCATTTTCATTGTTTCAACTTTACACAGCAATTTTTGGCCAATTTCCAGCGCAAATTCAGCGTACGATACATTTAGGTTTTGGTTTAACCTTAATTTTCTTATTATTCCCAGCTCGGAAAAAAGCGGCAAAGAATAAAATTGCATGGTTCGATTATATTTTAGCGGTATTATCCATTGTAGTAGGTTCGTATTGGACAATGAATTATTCAGAGCTTGTGAATAGTAATGGTACCATTACTCAAACAGATTTTATTGTAGGTCTCGTGGCGGTTGTATTAGTACTTGAGGCAGCTCGCCGTGCAGTAGGGTTACCGATTACCATCATTGCTGTAGGTTTCTTAATTTATGCATATTTCGGGCCGTATTTCCCAGCTTTTATGGCACATAGAGGGCAAGATTTTGAGAGCATTGTTAATCTCATGTATTTTACGACAGATGGGATTTTTGGAACACCGATTAGTGTTTCTGCTACATTTATTTTTGTGTTCTTACTTTTTGGAGCGTTCCTTGTCAAAACGGGTGTTGGTCAATACTTTAATGATTTAGCGGTATCTCTTGCGGGAAAATTAATTGGTGGCCCTGCAAAAGTGGCGGTATTTTCTAGTGCGCTTCAAGGTACGATTTCGGGAAGCTCTGTAGCGAATGTTGTAACATCTGGATCCTATACGATTCCGATGATGAAAAAACTTGGCTACCGTAAAGAGTTCGCAGGTGCAGTTGAAGCAGCGGCATCTACTGGTGGGCAGTTAATGCCTCCGATTATGGGTGCGGCAGCGTTTTTAATGGTTGAGTTTATCGGCCGCGGAATTACGTATTGGGATATTGCGAAAGCGGCGGCGATCCCTGCATTACTTTATTTTACAGGTATTTGGATTATGACGCACTTCGAAGCGAAACGCGTAGGTTTAAGAGGCTTACGGGATGATCAAATGCCAAATCGTCGAGAAGTATTTAAGAAAATTTATCTTCTATTACCGATCGTCGCAATTATCGTTTTAATGTTAACTGGTACGCCGGTAATGCATGCAGCACTGTACGGTATTATTATTTCTATTGGTGTCGCGATGTTTAATAAGGAAACACGTTTAAAACCAAAAGATATTATTGACGCATTAGTAGAGGGGGCTCGTACAGCACTTGGTGTCGTAGCGGCAACGGCTTGCGCGGGTATTATCGTAGGTGTTGTTGTGAAAACGGGTCTAGGCTTAAGCTTAGCGAATAGTTTAGTAGAATTAGCGGGTGGTAGTATTATTTTAACGCTAATTTTTGTCATGATCGCTTCCCTAATTCTTGGGATGGGGGCTCCTACAACAGCAAACTATGTCATTACATCAACGATTGCTGCTCCGGCAATCGTAGCGTTATTATCACCGAATACACCGCAGGAATTAGTACCAATAGTCGTTTTATTATCGGCACACTTCTTTGTATTCTACTTTGGGATTATCGCTGATATAACACCGCCTGTTGCACTTGCTGCTTTTGCGGCTTCGGGAATCTCTGGGGGAGATCCGATTAAAACAGGTGTAAACTCAGCGAAGCTTGCTATTGCAGCGTTTATTATTCCATATATGATTGTATTCTCACCTGCGTTGTTAATGATAGATACAACTATACCTCAAATTATATGGGTAGTATTCACGGCTATCACAGGAATGGTAGCTATTGGTGCGGGAGTAATCGGTTACTGGTATCGCAAAATGCTTTGGTTTGAACGTATTATTGCGATTGCAGCTGGTTTGCTTCTTATCTATCCAGAAAAGTTTTCAGATTGGGCAGGTTTAGCCATCTTTATTGCAATGTTTGTTATCCAATACGTAACACAGCATAAAGGTAACGATGACGACGATCGAAATAGTAAAACGAGTGTTACAGCAGCTTAAGTAAAAAGTAAAGGGCTTATGTCCGATATACAATTAAAAAATAAGAATCTACTCATTTTCTGAGTTAGTAAGTGCATGCCTTGTATGCTTACAGGTATTTGCTTAACTTACAAGCTGCGGGAATGAGCGGATTCTTTTTCTTTTGTAGTTGAAAACGAAAGTGGAATAAGAAGCACATACATAATTAATAATAAAATTTCAAGAAAATTGATTATCAAAATATGTTCAAAAGTAAGCAAAGATTGATTTTTATCCTTTTGTAAAATGCTATATAATCGGTCATTGCAAGAGATGAAAAGTGGAAAATACTTAAAAGAGGATAAATATGTTTAAAGGAGTTCGGTTAGAGGTATAGGTTAAGTGTAAAAAGTGAATAATCTTGTATTTGTGGTAATAGTAGTGATGTTTTTAAGTATGTCTTTTTCAACGAGTGCTGAATCGCAAACATATCAAAGTGATAGGAAGTTAACTTTTTTGGAAAGTGTGTTGACCCTGATTCAGAAGGGATACCAGAGTTTAGGACTTAGAAAAGGTTCTACACTATTTTTCATTTTGGTTAACTTAATAATTTCGATGAATTCATATATCAAAAAATTATTTTAATAAAATTTATAACTGGTTAATAAAGGGTATCTATTTATTGGGTACCCACTTATTACAAATATGTCGAAAGGAGATTGCAAAATGAAAAAAGCCTTTTTACTATTGGCTTCAATACTTTTAATGTTCTCTCAATCGTCACTGGGTAATCTATCTGTTTATGCGACAAGTAATGGCGAGAATGATATTGTATTGCCAAGTGAATATGAAAATGAGAATGAAGCACCAAACAAAGAAGCTGAAACCGTAATTTCAGATAACGAAGATGAAGCTATATTGCCAAATGATAGTGATGATAATATTTCTTCTCCAAGCAATGATGATGAGGAGGAAATGGGACCGTCAAACAGTGTGGATGATAGTACCATTCTCGAGATGAATAATGAGGATGATTATATAACAAAAGATGTAGACAATGGTATTGCCGTTATAGGATATCAAGGTGATAAATCAGATATCGTAATTCCTAGTAAAATCAATGGTAAACCAGTTATAGAAATAGGGGAGTTCGCATTTAACGATAAACAATTAACAAGTGTAGAAATCCCCTCAAGTGTGACTAAGATAGGACTAGTGGCATTTCATAGAAATCAATTAACAAGTGTAGAAATCCCCTCAAGTGTGACAACCATAGAAGGATGGGCATTTTCTAATAATAATTTAGAAAGTGTAGGAATCCCCTCAAATGTGACAACTATAGGAGACTATGCATTTTCATATAATCAAATAACAAGTGTAGATATCCCATCAAACGTGACAACACTAGGAGAGAACGCATTTAGATCTAATTCATTAGATGTTGTAACCTTTTATGGAGAACATAAATTCCAATGGACTGGTCGAGCACCTTTTGACGTCCAGAATAAAAGTGGTAAATCTTTCCTTGGGTGGTTTGAGGATGAAGAATTTGATATAAGTTGGGATAAATCTGTGACTAAACCAATGACTATTTATGCTAAGTGGAGTCCGTTGACTGTCACGTTTGATGCAAATGGAGGCAGCGAAGTTCAATCGCAAACGATCATATATAATGAATTAGTGAAAGCCCCATCCCCTCCAGAAAAAGAAGGGTACACATTTGAAGGTTGGTATAAAGATAAAGAGCTAACAGCAATATGGTATTTTGATCAAGATGTGGTGAAAAAAGATATCACGCTATATGCTAAATGGTCGAACGCAAGCTCAAGCTATACTGTTACGTTCGATACGAATGGAGGCAGCGAAGTTTCATCGCAAAGAGTGGGATATAATGAATTAGTGAAAGTCCCATTCCCTCCAAAAAAAGAAGGGTACACATTTGAAGGTTGGTATAAAGGCAAAGAGCTGACAGAGGCATGGGATTTCGCTCAAGATGTAGTGAAAAAAGATATCACACTATACGCTAAATGGTTGAAAGCAAGCTACATCGTTACTTTTGATGCCAAAGGAGGTAGCGGAGTTTCATCTCAAACAGTGGGATATAACGAATTAGTGAAAGCGCCAGTTGTTCCAAAGAAGGAAGGCTATACATTCGACGGCTGGCACAAAGATAAAGAATTGACAGTACTATGGGATTTCGCAAAAGACGTAGTGACTAAAAATGTTACGTTGTATGCGAAATGGACAAGGGATAATGCATCAGGCGGAGGATCTGGTGGCTCAGGAGGGTCTGGCGGAAGTTCGCCAAGCTATAAAGTCACTTTTAACTCCAATGGTGGAAGTGAAGTGCCGTTCCAAACGGTGAGCTATAACAACCTAGTGAAAGCCCCATCCACTCCAGTGAAAGAAGGCTATCAATTTGAAGGTTGGTATAAAGATGCGGAGCTTAAAAATGTATGGGACTTTGCGAAAGATAGAGTAACAGCAGACATAACGTTGTATGCAAAATGGCAAGAAGGTGACTATATTGTTACTTTTGATTCTAACGGAGGCAGTAAAATTTCGTCGCAAACAGTGGTATATAAAGCTATAGTGAAAACTCCTTCTAATCCAAAGAAGAAAGGCCACATATTTATCGGCTGGTATAAAAATAAAAAATTCACAAAAGCATGGGATTTTTCAAAAGATGTAGTTACAGAAGACCTAACATTATATGCTCGATGGATGAAGGATAGTAAGCGCTGTGACATTACTTTCAAAGATATTGATCATAACTGGGCACAAGATATGATTAAAGAAGTTGCCAAGCGATGCATTATTATAGGTTATCCAGACGGCACTTTCCGACCAAATGATATGATTCAACGTCAACATGTAGTGCTTATGATTGATCGTGCATTACAACCAACATCAATCCGAGAGGCTGTAACCTTTTCGGATGTCCCTAAAAGTCATATAAATTATGAACAAATTACACGACTACAACGAGCGGGTATTGTGGATGGTTCAAATGGAGCATTTCGACCAAACGCTTCTATAACACGTGCCGAAATGGCAAAAGTGATGGTGCTTGCATTTGGCTTAACGCCAGAAGGCAATAGTACATTCAAGGATGTTGACTCGTCACACTGGGCGAGTGAATATATTGCCGCATTAGCAGACCATAACATTGCACAAGGTGATGAAAACGGTCGTTTTAGACCAAATGACAACTTAACACGTGCAGAATTTACGGCAATTATGTACCGAGCACTTGGTTTATAGGCCTTACCACGAGGGGAGATGTATCGTAATTTGATCCATCTCCTTTTTGATGAAATTCGATCTAAAAAGTAGATTATTTTTATATTTTTTATGCATAATGAGCATCGTTTATTGCTTTTTCTGCAAAGGTCATTGTATAATTCTTTTATCAGAAAATTCAATTAAATGAATCGAGGAGGTGTAAAAATGGACAAAATTTTTAACTCGAAATTTGAAACGTATTTAATGGATCAGGAATTGGAGCTAAATATCGAAGAGGAAAAAAATGAGGAGCAACTAACAATGGTACATTATGAAGAATATCCTGAAGGATTTTTTACAAGTTTATAATATTTATTTGAGGGACTGTGCTAAAGGTAGAAATTACTTTTAACACAGTCCTTTGTTTTTTTACATAAAAGTTGGGAGTAGTATTTGTAGGAATGTATGCTAATGAATTTAGGTGGATCTTCATTCCGGCTGGGCGACTTCTCGGGGATTAGCGTTAGAGGAGTGATAACGCCTTTGTGACCAACCTTCGTTGGTTTAGATGAATACTTTGAAGATTTATCGGAACAAAATCTCGCTTTATCGGAATGTTTTCTCATTTTATCGGAATAATTTCCGTTCTGACTGGGCGACGACTCGACGCGCCCAGTCAGAACGAAAATCAACCACAATCTATAGTTATTGTCCTCTTTTTTTTATGAATTCGTTTCATGTATAATGGGAAACAAAAATGCGTATAGAGGTGTGGTTATGTCAAATGCAGTGTTAGAGGAAACAATTTACCAATGGTTTGAACATTTTCATAAATACCCAGAGGTCAGTTGGAAGGAATTCGAGACGACAAAAAAAATCGCGTCGATTTTAGATGAGTTAAGCGTATCCTATCGGTTGTTAGGAGATGTTCCGGGGCTAGTTGCTGAAATTGGTACAGGTGATGAAATTATTGCTGTACGTGCAGATATAGACGCATTATGGCAGGAAGTGGATGGGAAATGGCAAGCAAATCACTCATGTGGTCATGATGCCAATATAACGATGGTACTTGGGGCTTTATTACTGCTGAAAGATCGACCATTGCAACATCGTGTTCGTTTTATTTTCCAGCCTGCTGAAGAACTTGGGAATGGAGCTTGTGCTGCCTTTGAGCGAGGAGCGGTTGATCGTGTATCGCATTTATTTGGTGTTCATTTAAGACCAATTGAAGAACTGCCACTTGGTAAGGTATCGCCTGCGATTCATCATGGGGCAGCCTATTTTTTAGAAGGAACTATTCGAGGTACAGATGCCCATGGTGCTAGACCTCACCAAGGGAAAAATGCAATCGATGTGATTATGGCCATACAACAAATGCTCAATAGCATACATTTATCACCTTTCGAGCCTCATTCTGCAAAGCTAACGAAGATTGTTGCGGATGGTGGTAGTACGAATATTATTCCAGGCATTGCGAGCTTCTCGTTGGATATTCGAGCGCAACATAATAATCAACTAGAGTTACTTCGTAGTCGTATTGAATTTGGCTTAAAATCGATCCAACAGCAGTTTGAGATTGATATAGACTGGAAATGGATAGACTTTACACCTGGTGCTGAGGTTTCTTCAGTTGCCGCACGTATGGCTAAAGACGCAATTATTGAAACACTTGGGGAAGAGCATCTAGCAGGGGAAATCACAACACCTGGAAGTGATGATTTTCATTTTTACACAGTTAAAAAATCTGAATTAAAAGCAACGATGATAGGTATTGGAGCCAACTTAACGCCTGGATTGCATCATCCAAAAATGACTTTTGAAAGAAGTGCATTAATGGACGCTGCGAAAGTACTTGCTTGTGTGTTAGAAAAAAAACCTGAATACGAATAATGATTATGAGAGTGAGCTCTGTCAAAATTCTTTTGATAGAGTTCCTTTTTATTTTCTTTTTTATAGAAATATATGAATATTCCGCATTGCTCCAAATAGCTATTTGAAAGCGTTTTATTGCGCTAAAACAGTAGAAATCGCTCGAGAAGCATAAAATTTTTGCGTTGACTTTTAATTTTTTGAATATTATGCTAAAAAACGTAAAAAATTATTTGCGTCTTTGACAAACTAGCTTGGCAACTGGTGCAAAAAAAGGGGATGGATTCATGAAAAAAGATATTAATGCTGGTTGGGCACTTCTGCCTTTTGTAATAATGATTATAGCTATGTTAATTACAGTAGTTGTGTTAGAGCAAAGTCCTCACGTACCACTTATTATCGGAACAACTGTAGCAGCAGTAGTTGCCAAAATGCATGGATTTAAATGGATGGAAATTGAGGAAATGATGTATAAGGGGATACGTCTAGCTTTACCTGCAATTGTTATTATTATTTTAGTAGGTTTGACAATCGGCGCATGGATTGGTGGCGGCGTCGTAGCGACAATGATTTATTTTGGTTTAAAATTAATTTCTCCAGCTTGGTTTTTAGTAACAATCATGCTGTTATGTTCAATTGTTTCATTGGCGATTGGTAGCTCATGGTCAACGATGGCTACAATCGGTGTTGCTGGAATGGGTATTGGTTTAAGTATGGGAATCCCTGCAGCAATGATTGCCGGAGCGGTTATTTCAGGTTCATACTTTGGTGATAAGATGTCACCGTTATCGGATACTACTAACCTCGCAGCAGGTTTAACAGGTACCGACTTATTTGATCATATTAAGCACATGCTTTATACGACTATTCCAGCTTTAGTCATTGCAATCGTTGTATTTGGAATTATGGGAAGAAGCTTCGCGGATATTTCAATGCAATCAGAAAGCATTTTAACAACATTAAAAGTAATGGAGGAAAGTTTTGTTATTTCTCCTTGGTTATTGCTTGTACCAGTTGGTGTAATTGTATTGGTAGCGAAAAAAGTGCCTGCGATTCCAGCTTTAGTTGTCGGAATTATCTCAGGATTCTTACTACAAATCTTCGTACAAGGCGGTACACCTACAATGGCTGTACATGCTTTACAAGAAGGATTTGTTATTTCAACTGGCAATGAAATGGTGGACAACCTATTTAACCGTGGTGGCTTAGATTCAATGATGAATACGGTTTCAATGACGATTGTGGCTATGACATTCGGTGGAGTGTTAGAATATTCCGGCATGTTAAAAGCACTTATGGATGTCATTGTGAAATTTGCTAAATCTACAGGAAGCTTAGTTGCTTCAACGATTGCTGCATGTATTACAACAAATGCTACATGTTCTGAGCAGTATATTTCAATTGTTGTACCATCACGTATGTTTGCGAATGTGTATCGAGAGCGTGGCTTACATTCGAAAAACCTATCTCGCGCGTTAGAAGATGGGGGAACACTAACTTCTGTATTCTTCCCATGGAATACTTGTGGAGTCTTTATTTTAGCGACGTTGGGTGTAGGGGCAATGGAATACGCACCATATGCAATTATTAACTTCCTAGTACCTATTATTTCAATTTTTTATGCATATATCGGATTTGCGATTGTTAAGCTAACACCTGAAGAAATGGAAGCGGCAGAGAAGCGCAAAAAAGAGGAAGAACTAAACGATACTAATATGGTCATGGCTGACTAAATCCAAGTGTTAAAAGTCACTTTTCCTGATGATAAGCTCTCGCGGACGAAGAAATTTCTGCGAGAGCTTGTCATTTTTCAATAGACTGCAAAGTTCAATTCATAAATTGTACGTGGGCGACCTTGTTGGTGAGGCATTTCTTCACCAACCACTTTAGCATATCCGTTATCCACTAATTTTTTAATAATGCGCTCTGTTGTGCGGCGTGTAACTTGTAAGTGTTCTGCAAGGTTATGAGATGTAAATTGAGCTGATTGGCGCTCCCTGCTAAAATGAATGATCTTAGAAATATTTAATGGACTTAAGCTTGTTTGCTTTGCCATTTGTAAAATGTAGGGATCATCTGTTTTTAAAGTTAGACTCAGCTCTGATTTCGGGAATGGACCTAGCAAGTTTTTATGCTCATCGAGTATATAAATTTCACAAGGTTTAGCAAATGTTATTGCATTTTTGGCATTATGGTTAGCCTCAACTATAGAGTGACCATACCCAAATGCTAACTTAAATGATTGATTGGTTTGTTGTAATAAGTTCTGTAAGTTCTCTTTTTCGAGTGCCTTTTGCAAATGCCCAGCTGTCGTATATAGTTCAAAAGAATAAGGTGAAATTTCTTTATAAGTTGAATGCGTAATGGCTGTGATTTGCGTGAGCATGTTATCGTCTATAGGTTTATTTTCAGAAGCCTCTAATAGTCCAACGGCAGCTTTCACAGATTCAGATTTTGTAAGAAGTGATTGAGATTTCGTTTCTTCTAGGCATTGAATAATGGAGTTAGTTGCATCTAACATACGCATTGCCGGTATTTGAAGAGCTTGTAATTCATCAAACACGCTATGAATACTTGTTATGACAAAATCAATGCTGTTAGCCTCCCATAAAGCGATATGATGCTGCAATATAGATTGAGTAAGTTTAGTGATAGAAATAGTCTGTATATATGGTTTTGGACCAACATACTCTATTTCTGTTAAAACATTTTCGACAATAGCTGGATTCATAACATCGATGGAAATTCTATTTAAAGGTACCGCATGATTCGCTACAAGCGATAATAAAGTTGTAGAAATAGCCGTCTCATCTTGTTTTATATAATTCCAAGGTATTGGTAGCTCTGACAATGCGGACTGGGCATGTAAATAGGGCAACGTGCCGCCGAATAAAAGGGCATCACATGGCTTAATTTCCTTTAACAAAACAGGTGCCTCTGTAGGTTGCTTGTAAAGATAAAAATCTATTTGAATATTCTCTATGTTTTGTGCGATACTATTTATACGCTTCATAAATGCTTTAGAGCAGATAACCGCTATTTTAGTAGACATAGGCATGTTCCTTTGCTTCTATATTTTTTTGATAATTAGCGACGTATTAGCGACAACTATATTATACAGGAGACTGATAAAAATGAAAATCCAACAAGTAGAAATTTTTGCAATCCATTTACCACTTATTGATCCATTTATCATCAGTTATGCTACATATGATACGATGCCTTCTATTATTTTGAAGGTTACGACAGACACAGGGATTGTAGGCTACGGTGAAGCTGTACCAGATGAACACGTAACAGGGGAGACGTGGGAAAGCACATACGCGCTATTAAAGAACCAGCTTGCTCCTGCAATCATTGGAGAAAATCCAATGGCCTTTGAAAAGCTTCACGATAAAATGAACAAAGTAGTGAAAGATGTCCCAGCGGCAAAAGCAGCGATTGACATTGCTTGTTTTGATATTGCAGGGAAAGCGTTACAAGTTCCAGTGTATCAACTACTAGGCGGACGTTATCATGAGAAATTCCCGATTACCCATGTATTGAGCATTGGAACACCTGAGGCAATGGCAGAAGAGGCAGCTAATCGAGTAGAAATGGGCTATCAATCATTTAAAATGAAGGTAGGAACAGAGGTAACTCGTGATGTTGCTCGTATCAAAGCGGTGCGTGAACGAGTTGGTGAGGACATTGCAATCCGTGTAGATGTAAACCAAGGGTGGGGCAATGCATCTACTACATTACAAGGTTTACGTGCATTAAAAGATCTGAATATCGATTGGTTAGAACAGCCAGTAGATAGTGAAGATATTGATGGAATGGTAGAGGTGAAGTCAAAATCTGATGTTCCATTAATGATTGATGAAGGACTTCGTGGTGTACGTGAAATGCGTGAAATTATCGCAAAGCGTGCTGCAGATAAAGTTAATATTAAATTAATGAAATGTGGTGGCATTTATCCTGCTATGAAACTAGCAGTTATGGCTGAAATGGCAGGCATTGAATGTCAAATCGGTTCAATGGTAGAATCATCCGTTGGTTCAGCAGCTGGCTTCCACGTAGCATTCTCTAAAAAAATAATGACAAGTGTAGAATTAACAGGTCCATTAAAGTTCTCTAAGGATGTCGGAAACTTACACTATGATGTTCCATTTATCTGTTTAAATGAAAACCCAGGATTAGGTGTCGACGTAGATGAAGAAATCCTTAAAGAATTATGTAAGTTCTCAACAATTGTAACAGACTAAGGAGGCGGCGAAATGGAGAAAATTTATGAAGGTATGCTTGGGGAAACGCCGTTTTTTGTTACAACATTAAACCTTCAACATATGCAAGAAATTGAAAAATTGCAGCTTGAAGTTTATGAATCATTAGCAGACCAAAGTATATTACAGCCATTAAGCACGGAGGAATTTGACTATATTTTAAGCGGCAATGGCATGATGATAGGCGCTTACATAGGGGAGGAGTTAATTGCCTTTCGTGCACTATTGAACCCACCTGTCGATGAAGAGCACCTTGGCTATGACTGTGAGATTGGCGAGGATGAATTTCATAAAGTTTTATACCAAGAAATATCGAATGTCTCACCGACATACCGTGGCTACGGATTACAAAAAACATTAGCCCAAATTGTCATGAGTCATATCGATTTAGCAAAATATGATTATGTATGCTCAACGGTCAAGCCATATAATATCCCTAGTTTAAAAGATAAATTTTCTCAAGGATTAGTCGTAAAGGGATTAAAGATTAAGTATGTAGATAAGCTACGATATATTTTTTATAAGGACTTGCGACAAGAGCTACCAATCTTTACAGAAAAGAAGTCGATCTCAATGGGGGATACAGTTGGTCAGCAACAGCTTTTAAAGCAGGGGTATACAGGTACTTATATGTATGAGGATCAAAATGATTGGTTCCTCGTTTATGAAAAATAAATAACAAAAAAATCCTTACCTTGTAGGCTAAAGAAAAATATATAAATTAAGGTGTATCAATAAACAATGGTTGATTTTCACTCCGAGTTGGCGCTTTCCGCGGGCTTGGCGGATGTCACATAATCGGAACGGAGTTCTTTGTGCCAGCACAAAGCCGATTCCGGACGCAATTATGCCGAAGCATAATTGATTATCCTCGTCACTACGTTCCTGCTGGGCTTTCAACGCAAGCTGATCTAAAATAGACTTATAGCCACGATAAACAAACAAAGCCATGTAAAATACAATAAAGTTATTTAATTTTAAAGGCTCAAACAAACACAACCCCGTTCTGAATTAGGACGGGGTTAAAAATAGTGTCGATTAATTTTCGAGGTAGGGTATTTAACTATACTACATTAAAGTAGTTTTTTTAGTTATTAGATTTAGAATTGATTATTTCTCCATCAGTTGTTTGGACCACTAGCGGCTCGACAATTTTTTCTAGGCCTATCTCTATAAATGGGAGCCCCTCTTTTGCATTTCCTTTATCGACAACTTTAACTGTAATTTCAGTGTTCCCTAAGGTCTTTACATCTTTTACTTCCAGATGCATTCCTTCATATTTCTCGCCTAATTGGATATGGATTTGTTTCATTCCTTCAGAAATCGTAGATACCTCGTAGTAGGAGGAAGTATCGTTACCAGCCTCTATAACGCCTTCTTCATTGACACAATAACCTTTATTTGAAGTAATCGTCCAACCAATAATAGCAAAAATAAGGACTGGGACTATCAATAAGATCGATTTATCCACTTTATTAAATTCAGATTGTTTTATACCTTTCATGAAAGGAAGTAACAACGTCCCGCCTATGGCAGCTGTCAAAATGCCTACTCCAATAATTCCGAAACCCATCCCTTCAAAGCCTCCCACTTTGAACAATCCATATAGGACAGTAAGCACAGCAATTAAAAATGTCACAATTGGAGCCAAGTAGAACTTTCCAGTTTTTTTCAAAGCTATTAAAGTAAAAAGGAAAATACTTGCCCCTAAAATGAAACCAACTAAAACTATCATTCCCAATTCGTACACCCCTTGTATTAATAGAAAATCGATATCAGTGTGTCTAAAAAAAATATAACCCCTAAATCAAAAAGAATTGAGAGTATAACCCATCTTTTGGTGAAAAAGGTCATCGTGAATACTGATAAAAAAATAGCTGCTGGGAAATAGAACATGAAAGTGGCACTTTTGATATATTCAATGGCCGCATCAGCAGACAGTTCCCAGTTGTAAAAATGAAAAGAGGAATATAGGATATAAAATAAAATGAGAGCTCTAATGGAAATAAATAACCATTTAAGGCCGTGATTAAACTGAACTAATTTCTTCAATGGCTTTATTTCTACTTCTTCGCTCAATTCTAACATCGGATAATTTCCCTCAGCTAATTCATTAAATAATTGCCTACACTCATTGCAGTCTTGGATATGTTCCAAAACTACTTCTTTAGTTTCTTGTTCTAACTCATCAAATACAGAGATTAACTCCCGCGAAAGAATATGAATCTTTTGGGAATCCTCCATCTTTTTCACCTCTTTCTAGCCATCTGCTTTCTCATCCTAAATATTTTGGACTTTAATGTAGGGATAGGTATATTCAAAAGTGCACTTATTTCTTGGTAATCATAACCATAATGAAACTTTGCTAAAAAAATGGCCTTATCACTCGTCGATAAATAACCTAAAGTAGTTGTAATTTGGGAATTTATGATTGCCTTTGATTCGGGTGTTTGATTATCAATTAATAAATTTTCAATTACACTTTCATCATGAAACAGCTCGGGTTTTCTTTTTTTGTAATGATCGAGAAGTGTATTTTTAGCTACCTTTACTAACCAACTTTTCATATAAGTAACTTCTTGAATTTTTAATGGATCTGTTAAGATTTTTGCAAATAACTCTTGGATGATGTCATCGGCTACGTCATAGCTTTTAGTTAATCCAATTAAAAAATTCCGCAAATATGTGTAATGCTCCTCGTAAATCTCTTCAATCACCTCAAATGGATTTTGATTAATCATTTTTATCCTCCGTAAGATATCGCGCACTAAAGAGACGACTCAGATTGGAAAAAGTTTTAATTTTTTTAGTAATAGTAAAAAAATAGTAATAGCTACAAAAATAAAAAGAAGAATCCAGTTTGAATAAAAGATTGATCAACATGGATTCTTTTTCATTAATATTTTTAATGTGAGGGGTAAGACTTTTTTATTTCATCGGACAAAAGCCACAAGCCATTAAACCAGGGATGTCTTTAGAAAAACAACATGATTTTCGTACTGGGACGTTCACTAAATTAGTGGGGCTTTGACCTCCCGTATATTGGGCCCACCAAGATTTGTTGGAGAAACGAGCCCATGTTTTAGGGTCCTCTAAAGTTTCAATATCCTCCATCGCTTGATCAGCAAGACCGGGATTAGAAAGCAATATATGATAGTGCCATAGTAAATATCCAAAGAAGTTTTCCCAAATAGTGAGAGGGGAAATAGATGTTACTTTACGAAGCTGCTGAACGATAACATGCCCATCATATAGAATCTTCTCAATAACGGCTTGACGTTCTTCCTCCTCGACATAGCGCCAATCGTTTGGGTTAACAAACATGGCAACTGTAAAACTGTCGAATTCTTTTGCCGCATCAAAACGAAGCTCGATCGGTTTACCGTTCCACACCTCATCATAGGCGGCGAGCATGTAAAGTTGCATAGCAAAAAACATACCGTAGCGGCGTGCAAAGTGAGAAATAGCGGCTGTTTCCGTTGCTGCATCTGTAATACCCATCATCAAGTTTAAAAAATCAGGATGGTAAAAGTCCTTATGTATATCAGCTAATGTAAATAATGTCCGCTTTGGTTCTGTCGTATAAATGCTATAGGAATTCAATTGTCGAACTTGATCCATCGTTAATGCTGGCATGGTCATCACCTTTTCTTTCAATCATTATTAGGTTTATTATAAATTAATCATTTTTGCTTCACAAATGGATTGCAATATAGTAAAATACATTAAACATATCTGAAAGGTAGGTTTTTAAATGTCACAGCCTCATGCAATTCCAAGACCGCTCGTTCGACTCAATCAATGGACGATTTTTGTAAGCGTCATTCTAACGTGGATATCAGGCGTCTTTTGGATTTTAGCAATTCCATTAATAGCAAATTTACTTGGTGTTTTATGCAATTTTAATCCTATTATTCGAGTAGGGAAGCTGTTTCTAAAAAAAGCGCCATCTACATATATACCAGAGGATGCGCAGCAGCAAAAATTTAATTCCAGTATTGCTAGCTTATGTTTAGCAGGTGGAATTTTAGGTTACTGGCTTAAATGGCAGGTAGTTGGCTATATCTTTACGGGAATGGTTGCTGTAGCTTCATCAATAGCAATTGCAGGCTTTTGTATAGGTTGTTTTCTACATTTTCAGCTAAAGCAATGGCAATATCGTCGTTCACTGAAGAAGGCATTGTGACATAAATTTCTTTCGGAGGAAAGAAATTTAAAAAAACTTTAATAAATTTTCAGATTACTGTTGACTTTTTAATTGATAATGATTATCATTATCGTATAAAGATTATTCCTCGTCTACAATACAGTGTAGAGAGGATGAACTTTAGCTACTTTTCTCCAGAAGTTTGCTAGTTCATGATAAAGCGCTCCTAAAACCCCCCTCATTTTTTGGGAACGTAAAATCTCTCGACGACTCATTCCATTGTGACTGAGTCGTCTTTTTTTGATCGAAACCGCGATTGTTCCGATAAAACGAGATATTATTCCGATAAAAGCTGAAATTGTTCCGATAAAATGAGATTATGTTCCGATAAATCTTCAAAGTATTCCTTTAAAAATGAACTCAACCCTAATGTACATTTAACTTCTAATAATTATACCAAAAATTACAATTTAATATATAATATACCTTAAAAAAGAGGGATGATTATTTTATGCTTTATATTAGAAACTTCGAAGGAGATAAAAACGAGTTTGAGTTCTTTTTAGATATGTTATATGAGTCTATTCATATTGCTGAGAATAAACCATCAAAAGAAGCTTTGCTCAACGCATCTGGCATAAGAAAATATCATGTAGGTTGGGGGAGAAAGGGAGATAAAGTGTTGATTGCTGTTGACGCAGAAAATAAATCCGTTGGTGCAGTCTGGTATAGGTTGTTTAATGACAATAATAAAAGCTATGGTTATATTGATGGCAATACGCCTGAAATAGGAATGGCTGTTTCGAAAGAAGTAAGAGGAAGAGGGATGGGAACTTTACTGATGCATAAAATAATTCAACAAGCAAAGGATGAAGGATACAATACCATTTCACTTAGTGTAGACCTCGAAAATGACACGGCCATTAATATGTATCAAAAACTAGGCTTTAAAGATTATGAAATAGTAGGAACATCTAAAACAATGATATATAAGTGCCTTTAGAATAAAAAAAGTACACTACATTTAGTAATGTACTTTTTTAAATTTCCAATCTTTCAGTAGAACTACTACTAGGAACAGCACTCTTTTTTCCTAGTATCATCGTATAGTAGCTATGTAATAGCATGCCAACAATGATGACACCTAGACCCGTGAGAGCAATTGGATTTGGGAATGCGATGCCGAGCAACAATACTTCACCAATAATGACAAAGAGTATTTCAGTTGATTGTGTTGCTTCTACTGCTGCGAGCTTGCCTTGATGATTGCGAACGCGGTCAGTCGCAATGAAAAATAAAGTAGTGGCGATGACACCAGAGCTTATACCTACAAGTAATGATTGTATGACTTGGCTACTTGAAGGGAGCCCTACCGTTGCCATTGCATAAATAGCTAAAATGATCCATGCGGGCATCGAGGCGATGGTCATCCCAAGAACTCGTTGATATGTATCGATGCGTCCGCCACAGATTTCCATCATTTTTCGGTTACCGAGAGGGTATGCAAAAGCAGCGATGACAACAGGTGAAATGCCAAGCATTAAACTTTTAAATGGAACAGATTGTGCCTGTGGTACTTGGATAAGTAAAATGCCGACTAAAATGACACATGAAATTAGTAATGAAATAAGTGGTATTTTTTGACGTACTGTTTTACCGGCTACTACTGAAACAAATAGGGGAGCGAGTAATACGCCAGCGACAATTGTAAATTGCCACGTTCCGGAAACGAGCCATCCTGGACCGAATGCTGCTGCAAATGTCAGTGGGGCATAGAACAATACGAACCCAATAAAGCTCCAAAGAAGCCAACCTACAGGCTGTGCTTTCATTTCACCTGATAGTTGAGAAAAGCCTTTTCTATAGAAGACGATTGCTAGTAAAAACGGTAGCATAAAGAAATAGCGTAGGGATGCGCTCCATAGCCAGCTACCGCCCTGCATTTCCATTGCATGATTCAATATAAATGTAACGGCAAAAAAAGTGAGGCTAAAATGCCTAATGCAATTTCTTTCAATACAGTCACCTCAAAGTCCTTTGTGTAATTTGAAAATTCAGTCACCTGTTTATAAAAAATATGAAGAAGGGGGTGAACCCTTCTTCGTTACTATTTTCCTTGTTGTTCAAAGAGCTGTACGATTTCAATAATAACTTGTGTTGCTTTTTCCATTGTTTCCGCAGATACATATTCGAATTTACCGTGCATATTTTCGCCGCCTGCAAAAATGTTTGGTGTTGGTAAGCCCATGTAAGAAAGCTGTGAACCATCAGTACCACCACGGATTGGTAATGTAATCGGAGTAATATCTAACTTTTCCATTGCTGTGCGTGCAACGTCAACGATTTCTTTTACAGGTTCAATTTTTTCACCCATATTAAAATATTGATCTTCTATTGTAATGCTTAAAGCATCTTCGCCATATTGCGCTTTAATTTTTGCTGCAGCCTCAAGCATTAATTGTTTTTTCGCCTCGAATTTTTGACGGTCATGATCACGGACGATATAAGTAAGCTCAGTATGTTCAATCGCACCGTTAAAGCCCATTAAGTGAATAAAGCCCTCATAGCCGTCCGTTTTTTCTGGCACGGCATCGGTAGGCATTTCATTTTGGAAGGCGATCGCCATTGTGATAGCATTGATCATTTTATTTTTAGCAGAACCAGGGTGTACACTCGTACCTTTTGTCACAACCTTTACACCTGCTGCGTTAAAGCTTTCGTATTGTAGCTCGCCAAGTGGTCCGCCATCCATCGTATAAGCATAGTCTGCTCCAAAGGCAGCTACATCAAATTTATGAGGCCCGCGACCAATTTCTTCGTCAGGCGTAAACGCTACACGTAATTTACCGTGTTTAATAGAAGGATTTTTTACTAGGTACTCCATGGCAGTCATAATTTCTGCGATACCAGCTTTATCGTCAGCGCCTAATAATGTCGTACCATCCGTTGTAATTAACGTTTGACCTACATAATTTTTAAGCTCAGGGAAATCTGCTGGCGACATCGCTAGATTTTCATTTAGCTGAATCGTATCACCATCATAATTGTTAATGCGCTGTGGATTAACGTTTGTACCAGTGAAATCTGTTGTAGTGTCCACATGTGCTAGAAAACCAATAGTAGGCACATTTTTATCTGTATTTGCTTCGAGTGTCGCAAATAAATAACCATTTTCATCTAATGTAATATCAGTTAAGCCTATTGCAGCTAGTTCATCTTTTAGTACATGCAATAAGTCAAATTGTTTTTGAGTTGAAGGAGTTGTTTCGCTTGTGAAATCAGATTGTGTATCAATTTTTGCATAACGAATTAAACGCTCGATTACTTGTTCTTTCATAAGTATGGCCTCCTAGTGTGTATGTTTAACTTCTTTCAGCGGGTGTCCAAACATCCGCTAGCCTCTGGTAAATGTAACGGAATTATACCGAGGCATAATTGATATTATTGTAACACTTTACTTCGGATTTCGGAATATTGAAGAATGCTTAACGCAATTAGTATTTGGGCACCGTAATAGGTCAACATAATTACCTCGTGTGAAAATGGTAAGGGCATAACAAACTTGTTAATAGCTAAATAGGAATCTGATGAGATAAATAGCAGAGCCCCAATCGTTGCAAATTTAGAACCTGTTCGAATCGCAGTCCAACCCATCGTTAATATGACCGAAATATAGGCAATGACCGCGATACCAAGCACGACTTCTCCTGATGAAAATACCGTACCTGCAATCCACAAAGCCATACTTACCCCATAAACGAGTAAGACAATCTTCGCCCAAGTAGGTACTTGTCGTTCATTAGTAGATAAGAAGGCGAAAATATAAAAAATATGCCCGATTAAGAAGCTTGATAGCCCAATTAGAAACCACTGTAGCGTATAATCACCGATCATACAAAATACAAGTCCGATAATAATCAGTAATTGATACTTTTTAACGCCTGAATTTTTGGGTAAAGCCGCTAAAATAATGATTAACAGCATTGGTATGACTTTAAAGATAAGTATCAAGCTTTCTGTAATATGGGAAAAGAAAAAAATATAATAAAGACCAAACAAAATAATACATGTTAATAAAATTTTTTTAGACAAATTTCTCATCTCCTTTTCTTTGAAATTCTTTATCTATGTCAGAATTTCCTTTATTCTTTTGTAAAGGAAATCTACAAAGGGGTTTCTATACTCATCGTATGAATGAAACTTTTTTAGTATGTAGCCGTAAATAAGTGGACAGTAGATAAGAGAGGGTGAACGAAATGACCAAGCTATTAATAGCTTCGGCAGTGATTGGATTAATCGCGAGTGTTTTATTAACACCGCTTATAACGAAAAAGCGAGAAGATGGATCTAAAAAGGTAATTGGATACTTCTTTATAGGTGTATTTGTACTAGGATTTTTAGCTACTAGCATAACAGTTTATGTGACAAAAATGGATGTAAACTGGCTTGCTTTTTGGCCTGCTATTATTTTATTAACATTAGGCGGGGCGCTTCTTGCAAGTGGTATCGAAAGAAAAATAAAGGGTGTTTTATTTTTAGCTAGTTTAGTTGTTGCGGTGTTTGTATTATCCGCACCTTTATGGAACGCGAATGAAAAATTTGAATCAGCTGAAATGAAGGAAAAGGTTGAAATAAAACCATTCGATGAAACACAAACCCCAGCTAGTGTGCCTCCTAAATTTGCACGTAATAAGATGAAAAAAGCGTTCGGGCAAGTACCGAATACTAGTTATTACGAGTTAGGGCGCTTACAAATTCAAAAAGTGAATGGCGAGTATGTTTATATAGCACCAGTTGAGTTCTCTGGTTTCTTTAAATGGTTCAATGGAGGAACGACTCCTGGTTACTTTATAATGAGTGCAACGGATTCAGCGGATAATCCTAAATTTGTTGAGCAGGAAATGAAGTATGTACCGTCTGCTTATTTAAACTCAAATTTAGAGCGTCATATACGTTTGCAACATCCATTCCTTATTTTTAGCGGAGATGTTCAACTTGAAATAGATGATGAAGGTAAGCCATATTATATCCGTTCATATGGTGAATTTATTTCAGCACGTAATGGCTTCGACGTAAAAGGGATCGTGCTTGTAGATGCGCTATCAGGAAAGTCAGAAGTGATCAAGCTGGAGGATGTCCCAGAATTTATTGATGGAGCGGTTTCTCCAGAGACAGTAAGTTTACAAAATAGTTATTTCGGTAACTATGTCCACGGTTTTTGGAATAGTAAGTTTGGTAAGAAAGATGTGAAACTTCCTTCAGATGAGGGAACAGAGGCAAATGTTAGCCCAATTTTTGATGAGAAGGGCGATATGTATTATTTCACAGACTTTACGAGCCCTAAAGAAGGTGTCGATTCAATGCTTGGCTATTCGTTAACAAATGCCCGAACAGGTCAAGCAACTTATTACACTGGAAATTTAGATGCTTCTTATATGGATTCACAAGGTAACTTGCAAATTATTGAGAAGAAATTTATAGAGAAGAAATGGTCTGGAGAAATGCCAGTGTTGTATAACTTTTACGGTGAGGCTAGCTGGCTAACTGCGGTGCTTGATTCAAATGGTTTCTTACAAAATTATTTCATCGTATCTGCGGCAAATCCTGAAATTTCCGTTTATGCGTCAACTCCTAAAGAGGCTTTGAAATTATATAAAACAGCCTTAAGTCGCGGAGGAAGTACAGTAGAAGGAAGTTCACAGGCAGAAGAGAAAAATGTAAGTGGAAAGGTGCTTCGCGTATACAAGGAACGTCTTGGTGACTATACAGTTGTATCATTATTACTTAATAATGGAGAAAATTATTTGGTAAGCTCGGAAACTGAACCACTTGCGATTTATTTACAAGAAGGTGATGATGTCATTCTCACTTATGGTGATACAGGAGAGCAGTTCTTACCAGTTCGATCAATGATTATTAAAGGTTTAATAGACGAAAATAAATAAAGAAAATCAATTTCGCCTTGGCGTAATTGTTGCTGTCGCTTCGCGTTCGCACAGATAAACAATGCGTCCGGATTTTGAATTGTGCTTAGGTCTGCACGAGGGCCGACACGATGTCGGTCATTTCGGTAATGCCACAGGACGTGGCGCTCTTAGATTGAGTCCCTCTATTTCAGTAGGTGTCTTTGCAGCATTTGAAAGGAACCATATCCATATCTATCTCATCACCTTTAAAAGTGGGATTCTTCAACTGAATGAAGAAAAAAGACGATCAAGTAGTAATGCGCTACGAAGATCGTCTTTTTTATGTTGGTTGAGATTCCATATAATGAAGCATCTTTTCCTGGTGATTTGTATAAAGAGCTTTGGCATGATCGTTTAACGCAAATATTTCATGAATATACCCTTGGAGTAATTTATGTTCATATTCAAAAGTATGCGAATCTTCGCTTTCTACTATATGCGTTAATAAAAGTGTATGTAACACAACGACTTCTAAATTTTGTGTATTTGTAATGAATTTTAAGTTGAGGATGGTCGTATGAGAAACGAATTGATTGACGTAATCAATAGCATGCTTATAAACTGCTAAGTCGATATGTGGTTCAAGTCGTTTTCTTAATAATGTACAATTATTATTTAAGTCTTGGATTTTTAAAAACAAACCTCTAACACTTCGCTTATGTTGTTGTTCTAATGTACGAGCAAGATCTTTGTTCATATAGGACATTTTTACATAACTCCTTTCCGCATAGTGGTCATCTATTAGTATTAATGGAATTATATCAAAAGGAAAGAGTCTTTTTGTTTAATTTATATTTACATTTAACTTCTCTTTCAAAAAGTCGCTCACTTCTAAACGTGAAAAAAACAATGTAATTTCTCATTTAATCACCTTTCAATAAGTATGATTTAGTTGAAATGCTTAAGAATTAAACTGAAATTAAATCAATTATTATATAGGAAGCTTTTCAATGAAATGAAAAAGTATAAATTTTTATCAGAAAAAGTGTTGACCTTTTTGAATTATGGGTGTAATATTATACAAGTCGTTAAGATAACTACTGAAAACAACATCTACTTTAAATAAATTAGTTGTTGACATCGAGTTTGCGGCATGATATTATATAAAAGTTGCTGCTGAGAAAACAGCAACGTAATGAACCTTGAAAACTGAACAAGCAAAACGTAATCAATAAAGTTTTTAGTAACTAACCTTGAGTTGGTGAACGAAA
>NZ_JBEGDG010000026.1:0-60870 GCF_040183165.1 Lysinibacillus zambalensis | reverse complement strand
GGCACGCCGCCAGCGTTCGTCCTGAGCCAGGATCAAACTCTCCATAAAAGAAATTTGATTAGCTCAAATTGTTTTGCCGGCATCATGTTTGATGTCCAAAATTTTGTTTCGTTCACCAACTCAAGGTTAGCTACTAAAAACTTTATTGATTACGTTTTGCTTGTTCAGTTTTCAAGGTTCATTTTGTTGTTGTTTTGTTTCAACAACTTTTATAGTATAACATTTTTCGTTTTTCGTTGTCAACTCTTTTTTAGAAGTTTTTTTCACTTCGTTTCAAAAGCAGCAACTCTTATATAATACTATTCTTAGTTTTCGATGTCAACATCTTTTTTTGATGTTTTTTTCGAACTCATTTTGTTTCTTGCGTCGTCTTAACGACAAGTAATAATTTATCATGATTCTACTACAACCGCAAGTGTTTTTTTACTATAAATACTCTTTTTTTATAAATAGCGAATTAGTGAGTTATTTTGCGTTTTTCCGAGAACTAAATAACTCTTATAACCTTCTATCTATCACTTTATTTGTTTTACTATACATCTCTTTCTTAAAAATCTCAACAAACCAAATAAGAAGAGTCTTACTTCTATCAAAGAATAACCATTTGAAAAGGATGCTTTCTCAAGCTTTTCTTAAAAAATCATCTAAGATCTACACAATAAAATGCGTCATCGCCTCTCTTACACATTACTCTAACAAATAAGCAATAGAAAAAAGGAGTCAAAGTGTTCTCCTACACTCCGACTCCTACTTATTCATGTTTATTACTTTTTAACTTTATTGTTCCGCACATAATAACAAAAAAGAAAGAAGAATATATTATGTTCGCTTTTCAAATGCGGAATTCAAAATTGAAAGTGTGTTTTTAAAACTAAAATATAAAGAATCTACTAATTCAAATTAGTTATTTTGTTTCTCAACTACATCTAGGCACCAAGAGAAATTATCCCACGCCGAATACCAGCCACTGAAAACTTCAGAGGAATCATCCCAACGGACATCGAACTTCTTCTGACCGTTTATATCCACTAAATATAAAGCTAGAGTCGGTTCCAACTTAGAAACCGCTAATTTCATGCCATTTTCAAGCTCTTCCTCAGTAAACAGAACATCCGAAACTGAGCGTACTTGCGCCTGTTCAAATACTAGTTTGTTAAAAATTTTATAATTCATTATAAGCCTCCAATAATACTTCTATAATGTCTATTTCTATTTTATCTGCAAATTACAGAACTCTAAAAGTATACCTTATATTCATTCATCATTTAAATACTCTACTTAATTCTTTTTATCAATTATGTCTCGGCATAATTGCGTCTTGAGGCTTTAGGCCAACAGATGTATTTTGCACGAAAGCGTAATGCTAACGTAGCGGCAGCAACGTGTTTTATATGTGCCGACAGCAACAGCACCGATGTTGTTCACTCAGTCGTTGCCACAGGACGTGGCGCCCTTAGACTGAGTTCCTCCATTTCAGCGGATGTTTGCACACCCTCTGCATT
Source organism: Lysinibacillus zambalensis (assembly GCF_040183165.1). Taxonomy (NCBI): domain Bacteria; kingdom Bacillati; phylum Bacillota; class Bacilli; order Caryophanales; family Bacillaceae; genus Lysinibacillus; species Lysinibacillus zambalensis. Next base: position 59,368 of record NZ_JBEGDG010000026.1, on the reverse strand, counting down.
CATCTCAACACCTATAGAGGTGGGAGACTTCCGCTAAAAAAGGTTAAACTTTTCAAACATTAACTAAGTCGATTTCATCACAGAAAACACAAAACAGGAGTCTTAGTGCTTCTCCTACACCTCGACTCCTGCTTTTTTCACGATTACCTCATAACAAAGCTGTTCTTTTCTAGTTCGATTACCGCTTTTTTATGCTGAGTAGTAGTCGTGCTATATCCTCTATCAATTAAGTTAAAACAACTATTTAGTAGTATGACGCATTGTAGGGAATAATAATACGTCACGAATTGATGGTGAATTTGTAAGAAGCATGATTAAACGGTCGATACCAATGCCCAATCCACCTGTTGGAGGCATACCGTATTCTAATGCTTCAATGAAATCATTGTCCATTTCATGCGCTTCATCATTACCGGCTGCTTTTTCAACTAATTGAGCTTCAAAGCGCTCACGTTGGTCAATAGGGTCATTTAGTTCTGTAAAGGCATTTGCATGCTCACGACGAACGATGAATAGTTCGAAACGGTCTGTAAAACGCTCGTCCTCTGGATTTTTCTTAGCTAGAGGTGAGATTTCTACTGGATGACCATAAACAAATGTAGGTTGAACTAGAGTTTCCTCAATCTTTTGTTCGAAGAACTCGTTAATAATATGCCCTACCTCATGTGTTTCTTTAACTTCTACTCCATGTTCTTTAGCAAGTGCTTGAGCTTGTTCCTTAGTCATAGGCTGCCAGAAGTCTACACCTGTAGCTTCTTTTACTGCATCTACCATATGAACTCGTTTCCAACCTACAGCTAGATTAATTTCATCTTCACCGTATTGAACTGTAGTTGTCCCAAGAACTTCTTGCGCTACATGAGCAATAAGGTTTTCTGTTAGAGACATAATATCTTTGTAGTCCGCATAAGCTTCATACAGCTCTATCATTGTAAATTCAGGGTTGTGGCGTGTTGAGATTCCTTCATTTCGGAAAACACGACCAATTTCATACACTTTTTCTAGTCCCCCAACAATTAGGCGTTTCAAATGCAGTTCGATTGCAATACGCATATATAATTCCATATCAAGTGCATTGTGGTGTGTAATAAATGGACGAGCTGCTGCACCACCAGCAATTGTATGAAGCATTGGTGTTTCTACTTCTAAATATCCTGCATTATCTAAATAATTGCGAATAGCACGGATAATTTTAGAACGCGTAATAAATGTTGTTTTACTTTCCTCATTCGTCATTAAATCTAAATAACGTTGACGGTAACGTTGTTCAACATCTTGTAAACCGTGGAATTTTTCCGGCATAGGGCGTAGCGCTTTTGATAAGAATGTAAACTCTTCAGCCTTTACAGAAAGCTCTCCCACTTGTGTTCGGAATACATTACCACGAATACCTACGATATCACCTAGGTCAGCTTGTTTAAATAATTCATATGCTTCTTCGCCAACATGATCTTGGCGAACGTAAATTTGAATTTGGCCACCTAAATCTTGAATATGTGCAAAGCCAGCTTTTCCTTTACCGCGTTTCGTCATAATACGACCCGCAATAATTACCTCTTGTAGGTTTTCCTCTAGCTGCTCTTTTGTTTGATCTGCAAATTGTTCATGTACTTCTGGTGATAAATGCGTACGTTCAAAACGACTACCAAATGGATCTTGACCATTTTCTCGAATAGCCGTCATTTTTTGGCGTCTCACCAAAAGCTGATCATTTAATTCTTCTATGTTTGACACTTGATTCACTCCTTATTAAATTGTCCGCGTTGCGTTTATATCCATAATATTTCTATTGTACACAATTTTATTGCTGTAATCATCTGTTTCGCTTTAATTTCCATAAGAGAAAAAATGATTAATAATTCTAAAAATTGATATTGGCAGAAAAACAGACGTCTCAAAAACAATGAGACGCCTTTTTAATGAAATCAATTATGCCTCAGCATAATTGCCCGCTTCGCTTTCGCTGAGTTCCTCTATTTCATCCAGGTGTTTGGACACCCGCTGAAAGAAGTTATAGAATTAATTCTTTTGCTTCTGGAACTATTAATGTAGATTCAAGCTCTTCATAGTCTTGTACAAGTCCATTTAATAATGCACGAAGCTCTACCGCAGTTTCTGTTTGGTTAATCGCTTTACGAGCTATACCATTACCGCGAATACCTTTTAAATACCATGAAGCATGTTTACGCATCTCACGTACTGCCACACTTTCTCCTTTTAATTGCATAAGGCGTTCAAAGTGTAGCAAACACACATCAATTTTTTCACGTACACTTGGCTCTTCCTTTAGCTCACCAGTTTCAAGGTATTGAACTGTACGATAAATCATCCACGGATTACCTAAAGCAGCGCGTCCAATCATTACTGCATCTACCCCAGTAGTGTCAAGCATACGTTTTGCATCTTGAGGAGTTTCTACATCACCATTACCAAGCACAGGAACTTTAACATTTTCCTTCACTTGTCGAATGATATCCCAGTTTGCTTTTCCTTCGTACATTTGTACACGTGTACGTCCGTGAACAGCTATTGCTGAAGCACCAGCACGTTCAGCAGCTTGTGCGTTCTCAACAGCAAAAATATGCTCGTCATCCCAACCAATACGCATTTTTACGCTGACAGGTTTTTTTACTGCATCGACAACAGCCGCTACCATTTCATATAATTTATTCGGATCTAAAAGTAAACGAGCGCCCGCTTCACATTTAATAATTTTATTAACCGGGCAGCCCATATTAATATCGATAATATCGGCAGTTGTGTTTTCATCTACATACTTAGCTGCTTCCACTAGTGTTGCTTTATCACCACCGAAAATTTGCAATGAAAGTGGATTTTCACGCTCATCGATATAAAGCATGCCAAGTGTTTTTTCGTTCTTCTGGACAATCCCTTTATCACTAATCATTTCTGCATAAACTAGCCCTGCCCCGAACTCCTTAACAGTTAAACGGAATGCAGAGTTACAAATTCCAGCCATTGGTGCTAATACGACACGGTTGTCCATGACAATATTTCCAATTTGAAACGGCTTCTCAGTTGTCTGACTCAATGTTGTTTTCCCCCTTCTATAGGTTTTCACCTATTTCTATATAAAAGCAACCGCAGGAGGCTTTAATTTAAAGATTAGAAACCTAATTAACGGACTGCATCATTTTTAATTTCGCTGATGCTTGCCATAAAGTTACGCCTTCCTCTTCACTATCCATCTGTTGCATTATATCGTGTGCCCTTCTCAGCTGTTCTCCAACTGGCGCAGGCGTAATTTCTATGAGTGGTACTAGTACGAAAGCTCGCTCATACATTCTTGGATGTGGCACAATTAAGCTTTCAGTTTCAATATTTTCGTGATTGTAGAGCAAAATGTCAAGGTCAATGATTCGTGGGCCCCATCGAAATTCACGAACCCGCCCTAGTTCACCTTCAACCCATTGGCAAATTTTCAGCATTTCGGAAGATGAATGACTCGTTTTAATATGAACAGCAATATTTAAAAAGTCTGCTTGGTCAGTGTAGCCTACCGCTGCTGTTTCATAAACTGAAGAAGTTTGTACAACTTCAATTTCATCTTTACCCTCTAAAAGTTTTACAGCGTGTTGCAGGTTTTCATATCGCTCGCCCATATTTGTACCGATCGATAAATACACATCATTCATTAGTAATCACCTCTCGTTACCTCTACTGACACCTCTTTATAATAACCATGTATCGGTGGGTCCGGTTTAATAAGCTCCACGCGTACACCCTTAACCTTTTCTGAGTAAGTCTCTAAAATACTGTTTGCTATTTTTGAAACAAGTGCTTCAATAAGCTTGAAAGGCTCTCCTTCTACGATATCACGGCATAATGCATAAACCTCTGCATAGTTTACCGTATAGTCCAAGTCATCAGTCTCTCCAGCCTTTGTCATATCTACAGCAAGTGAAACATTGGCACGGAAGCGCTGGCCAAGTGTTGTTTCCGCCGCTAAAACACCGTGATAACCGTAAAACTGCATATCCTTTAAATGAATATAGTCCATTACGCTTCCTCCTTGTAGATACGCTTACCTACTAAAATATCAGCCATATGTGTCGCTCGTGCCATTTCCTTTACATCATGCACACGAATCATATGACAGCCCTTTTCAATCCCGTAAACAACCGTTGCACCTGTACCTTCTATACGCTCCTCAACAGGCAGCTTTAAGACATTACCAATCATTGATTTACGTGAAGTCGCTAGCAAAACAGGATAACCCATTGCTACCAATTCATCTAAATGCTGCATCATTTCAATATTCTGAGCAGTAGTTTTCGCAAAACCTATACCTGGATCTAAAATAATATGATTATCTGGTACACCTGCATTTCGGGCAATAGCAATACTCTTTTCTAAGTCGCTCTTAGCCGTCATCCAGAAATCAGTACCATAATCAGTATTTTCTCGATTATGCATTAAAATAATTGGTACATTTAAATCTGCAGCCACTTGAGCGATCTCAGGTTCAGCTTTCGCTCCCCAAATATCGTTAATAATATGCGCACCAGCTTCAATAGCTGCTCGAGCTACGTTCGCTTTATACGTATCCACCGAGATAATCGCCGGCACCTCAGCTACTAACGCTTGAATAACTGGCACAATGCGTGCAATTTCATCTTCATCGGAGATACGTTCATAACCTGGTCGTGTTGATTCTCCGCCAACATCAATAATTTTAGCACCATCAGCTACCATTTTTTTTGCTTGTCCAACAGCTGCTTCAACATTATTAAACTTTCCTCCGTCTGAAAATGAATCCGGTGTGACATTTAAAATACCCATCACAAAAGTTTCTGCTGTATAGTCTAACGTGATACCGTTAATAGTTAATGTTGTTGTATAGTTTTCTAGCATGTAAACTCTCCTTCTATTCTTGTTCCACTTCATTGGCAAATGCTTCATGTAAACGCGAATAAACAGGCCCTTTATTGCCTAATAATAGCTTACTCTCTAATTTAAGAATTGGAACAAGTTCTTGTATAGAGTTAGTAATAAAGCACTCCGAGCTTTTCTCTACATCCTCACTAGTAAAGAAACCTTCTTCCACCTTAATGCCCAAAGATTGTGCTCGCTCAATTACCCACGCTCGGATAATTCCAGGTAAAATACCAGTCTCTAAGGAAGGCGTATATAGTATATCATCTTTCACCCAAAAAATATTTGATGTTACACCTTCAGCAACAAAGCCTTCTTCCGTTAAAAAGAAGCCCTCTTGTTGCGCTAGAGATGGCATCTCAAAACGCCCAAGAACGTTATTACCATAATGGTGCGACTTCACTCGAAGCCCTTTTTCAGGAGTGTTACGAGGTGTTACAAGCCATTGTGCGTTTTTTTCCATGCCTCGAGGTGTAGCATGTAATTCTTTGCGAAAAACAATGACATTCGGTTGTCTATATTCAGTAGGCTGTAAACCGATACTATGCTCTCCAGCTGAGACGTTTATTCGGAAATAACCATCCTGTCCTTTGGCCTGCTCATTTAATTGCTGAACAACCTTAAGTAAATCCGCTTCTGTATAGGACATATGAATACGATATTGAGAAAGCGCCGTTTGCAACCTTTCCATATGTGCTTCCCAGCAAAACACCTTTCCTTTATACGTTCGAAACGTTTCAAAAAAGCCTAACCCGTATAAGAATCCATGATCAAATGGTGAAATGCGCAAATCCTGCGCCTCTACGTAGTCTCCATTCATCCAGCACAGCATTTACTTCGCTCCCTCAACATATAAATCTATAAACTGGCGTAGAAGCTTTTTACCTTGTTCTGTCATAATCGATTCAGGATGGTATTGCACTCCCTCAATTGGATAATCCTTATGACGAATGCCCATAATTTCGCCTTCTTCTGTCCATGCCGTTACTTCAAAACATTCAGGTAATGTTTCCTTCTCTACAATTAAAGAATGGTAACGAGTAGCTTCAAATGGATTTGGCATCCCCTTGTGCAAACCTATTTCAGCATGGTGCACAGGTGATGTTTTACCATGCATCAAACGCTCAGCCCGTATAACATTTCCTCCAAACACTTGAGCAATGGCTTGATGGCCAAGACAAACGCCTAAAAGCGGAATATTTCCCGCGAAATACTTAATAATGTTCAGGCTTTCACCCGCTTCATTCGGACTGCATGGCCCAGGAGAAATGACAATCATATCTGGTGCAAGCTGCTCAATATCTTTCACCGTCAATACATCATTTCTTTTTACTACTAGTTCATGACCAAACTCCCCAAAATACTGTACAAGGTTATACGTAAAAGAATCGTAGTTATCAATCATTAAAATCATTTTGCTCGCTCCTCTGCCATTGCCTTAGCCTGCCACATCGCCCTCGCTTTATTTAAAGATTCTTGGTATTCTCTTTCCGGAACAGAATCAATAACAATGCCCGCTCCCGCTTGAATATGTGCTACCCCATCTTTAACAAACGCTGTACGAATGACAATATTAAATTCCATATCACCTGTGTAGCCTAGCCAGCCAATCGAACCCGTGTATAATCCTCTTCTTACAGGTTCTAATTCCTCAATAATCTCCATCGTACGAATTTTCGGTGCGCCTGTTATCGTTCCTCCTGGGAACATGGCACGGATAACGTCTGCATTGGTTTTCCCTTCAGCTATTTCTCCTCGTACATTAGAAACAATGTGCATCACGTGTGAATAGCGTTCAATCACCATGAACTCATCCACTTCAACCGTCCCATACGTAGATACTCTTCCTAAATCATTGCGCTCTAAATCAACAAGCATTACATGTTCAGCACGTTCTTTGTCGTTATCAATTAATTCCTGCGCTAATGCTAAATCCTCCGCCTCGGATTTCCCTCTTGGTCGTGTACCAGCAATCGGTCGAGTAGACAATTCGTTACCGTGACGCTTCACCAAAAGCTCAGGTGAACCAGAAACGACAGCAAAATCCGGTGCTTCTATATACGCCATGTACGGCGAAGGATTAAATGCACGTAACGCTTCATATACATCCATTGCAGTTGCGTTTAACTTTTTAGATTGACGTACTGATAAATTCACTTGAAATACATCGCCTTGCGCTATGTATGTTTGGATCTTACGCACCGCTTCCTCAAAATCCGTTCCAGCAAATGATACTAACAGTTCACTTTCATCATTTACGATTTCTACAGCACTTGCTTTTTCAAATTTACGAGTAAGCAATCCTTCTTGCGCTGCCCCTTGCCACGCATTAGCCCATTCCTCCAAATTTACATTACAGTCTGCTAGCTTCATAAGCGTTACTTTATTTGTCTTCACATCGTGTACCGCCCAGCAATCAAACATATAAAAATAGATATCTGGTACATGTAAATCATCTATAGCAGTATTAGGAAACACTTCAATTTTACGAGCGTAATCGTATGCTACAAACCCAATAGCTCCACCTTGAAAAACAGGAAGCTCAGCATTATAAGAAACGTGATATTTCTCCACTAATTTCTCTAATAAATCAAGAGGCTCACCGTTTAAATTTTCAGTCTCACCATTTCTCCACTTTATAAGTAAACCATTCTCAACCGATTGTGCTGTAGCTAACGGATTCCAAGCAGCTATCGTAAAATTTCCTCCGCGTCCACTTTCTAAAAAAATATGCGCTTGTTGTGCTTCTGTTTGCTTCTTATAACTATAAAAAAACGAGTCTGCATCCATCGATATTGTTTTCGTAAGTATTGTCTTCAAGTTGCTATTCCCCTTTAAGTCATATGATGTGATTCCATCTTAACTTGAATATTGCTTTGAAGCGAATATTTTTCAAGTGTCACGTAAAAATTACCTTCTTTCACATGTCTTCTTGTAGCGAAAGCAACAAATGGCTTTTGAATATATATTTCTACTTTATAATTTGGTTAAACGAAGAGCATTTGCTACACTAATAGCAAACAGAAAATTTTACAAATTGTGTATATTTATCTTATAAAAAGGAGCTGTTTTATCATGAAAAAGATATTTTCAGGGGTTTTCCTCGCGATGATACTCATGCTGATTTCTCTACCTGCATATGCAGCACATAGTATTATTAAGATTGATGGTGTTGTCGTTACTACAGATGCGGCACCAGAGACTAAGAATAATCGAACAATGGTACCTTTGCGTGTTATCAGCGAAAATTTGGGAGCAACAGTAAATTGGAAAGACTCAAAAGTAACACTAACGAATAACAAAATGCAGATAACGTTACAGCCGAATAGCAATACTGTTATAAAAAACGGTAAAACAGAGTTACTTGATGTCAAACCATATTTAAAGAACAATAGACTATTTGTTCCTATTCGATTTATTGCAGAGACCTTTGGTTGTCAAGTCAATTATCAAAATTCCACAGTAACAGTGAATACCGAGCCATTGGTTATAAACAATGTAAAAGTAAAAGCTACTCAATATGAATACCATATGACAATGGGTGGGGTCGTACAGCAGATCCAAGGGAACACCTATAATAAAGCCTTATATAAAGTTTTCAATGAAAATAAAGGAAAAGTTGTCGATGCCCCTGCTGACTATTCATGGCAAATTAATCTAGACGTTCCAGGTTCCTATTATAAGGATGGACAATATAATTTTATGAGTCATGAAAATAAAAGTGTTCAACAGTTTGACCTTTATTCTTTAAATGGACCCTTCCCGGAAGAAGAATTGAAAGGATACCCTAAAGTATTAATTCATGATGTCACTGCGGATAAATGGTATTTATTCACTGATAAAGCACGTGAATCTATTGATCAATTAATAAATACGGCCACTAACAATGGCTTCGTAAAAATCTTAAGTAATACAGTTGTTTAGTGAAGTCTATTCTAATCATATTTTTTGAACTGCTCCATAGATGTTAGTTATACTTCTAACATTTACGGGCAGTTTTTTTATTATCAATTACGCCGAGGCATTATTGATAATAAAAAAAGGCTCCTCGTTAAAGGAGCCCTTACGTACAAATAATTGGATTAGTCTTCAAATTGATATAAAGGTGTTGATAAATAACGTTCCCCATTTGAAGGTACGATCGCAAGAACATTTGAACCCTTACCTAAACGTTTCGCTGCTTCAATCGCAACATGAATAGCTGCTCCTGATGAAATACCACATAAAATGCCTTCTTCACGCGCTACTTTACGGGCTACATCAAAAGCAATCTCATTTTCAACTGGGAATACAGTAGAGTATACATCTGTATCTAATACTTCAGGTACGAAACCAGCTCCGATACCTTGAATTTTATGAGGCCCCGGTTGACCGCCAGAAAGTACCGGTGAATCTTTTGGTTCAACAGCAATAATTTCAATATTTGGGTATTTCTCTTTTAGCACAGCACCAGCACCAGTAATTGTACCTCCTGTACCAACACCAGCAACAAATGCATCTAATGTTAAACCTTCAAACGCTTCTACAATTTCTGGACCTGTTGTTAAACGGTGAACAACAGCATTAGCTGGATTCGTGAATTGTTGTGGTAAGAAGTAGCCATGCTCAGCAGACAACTCCTCTGCCTTAGAAATTGCACCTTTCATACCTGCTGGTCCAGGTGTTAATACTAGTTCTGCACCATAAGCACGCAATAAGTTACGACGCTCTAAGCTCATTGTTTCTGGCATTACTAAAATCGCTTTATAGCCTTTAGCTGCAGCAATCATTGCAAGACCAATACCTGTATTTCCAGAAGTAGGCTCAATAATTGTACCACCTGGCTTTAATGTACCATCTTTCTCAGCCGCCTCAATCATCGCTAAAGCTAAACGGTCTTTTACTGAGCTGCCCGGGTTAAAGTATTCTAATTTTACATAAACAGTACCTTCATTTTCACCTGTTGCATGATTTAATTTAACAATTGGCGTTTTACCAACTAATTCAGCTACCGAATTTGCTAATCTACTCATTTATTAATCCACTCCTAATCCCTACTAATTTTATAGGTTTTACTTATTTTTGATTTTATCAATTTTTCCATTCGATTGTCAATAAATATAACTTATATTTTCAGAATATTTATTACATCCGATCCAACCGACATTTGCGAATAAAGAGAAATAAAAATCTGCTCAATATCCTCGGGTGGCGTTACTCTGTGACGCTAAACGTCTGCAGGGGTCTCCCTGGCTCACTTTTCCCGCAGATATCTCGCAGATTCTTTAACTTCTTTCAGCAGATGTTTTTTGTACCGAAAGCGTAGCGTCAGGTACAGATGTTTTTGTACCGAAAGCGAGGTGAGCCGAAATAGAGGAACTCAGCCTAAGAACGCCACGTCCTGTGGCAACAACCGAGTGACCAACATCGGTACTGTTGTTGTTGTTGTTGTTGCTGTCGCTTCGCTTTCGCACAGTTAAAACCTTGTTGCTGTCGCTTCGCTTTCGCACAGTTAAAACCTTGTTGCTGTCGCTTTCGCGCAAAAAGCATCTGCCTAAAGCCACCGACGTATGTCATGGAATTATGCCAAGAAATAATCACTACTCATTTCAGAGCAATCTGTTATTTACCTTTTTTCGCTTCACCGTAATACCAAGTTGCATTAAATTCAGACCAAAATGCTTCTGGTGTAACAGATTGTGACAACTGCTCTAAGGCAAGCTCACGTTCTATATGTTCTTTCACATCATCATATGTAAAGGATTGACCTTCTAATATCTCTTGTACTCGTACAATTCCATAATGACCATTAGCAAGCTTAAACGCTTTACTAATCTCACCTGCTTTTAAAGCTTCCACTGCTTTTAAAATAGCCGGATCGATATTTTCTTGGTTTTCTGTAAGGAAACCGACATCTCCACCTAAGCTAGCCGATGCACTGTCTAGGGATATTTCACGTGCCAGCACTGAAAAATCAGAGGCATTTTTTATTTCACTTAATGCTTCCTCAGCAGCTTTTTTTGAATCCACCTCTATAAAATTCGTACGATAGTTTGTTTTTGTATTATATAGCGCCTGATTTTCCTCGTAATATTTCTCAATACTACCTTTTTTTATAACCACATCTTTCGTCAACACTTTATCCAAAATAAGCTGTGAACGAATTTTTTGTCGTAGTTGCTCTGATGAAAGGTTTTGCATGGCAGTGTCAAATTTATCTTGAGCAGATCGCATTAAAGCTAACTCTAAATCAATCTCCTTATCAGTCACTTGAATTTTAAATTTTTTAGCTGCCTTTTCCATCACAGATTCGTTTACTAAATTTTGGAGCGTCTCTTTACCATAGCGTTCTTCCATGGCAATCATCCACTCTTGACGTGTAATAACTTCCCCGTCAACGGCAGCGACTTGCTCGTCGCTACCAATTTCCTGGTCTTTATTAGGGATTAACCAAGTAATAAACCATATAATATTTCCTAATAGCAAGATTGAAATAACTGTTAAAGCCGGTTTTGTCTTAAGGCGGCGTTGCAGTAAGGGCGTTTGGTTAGGTGTTCCAGCGGATAAAGGTCTTCGATTACGCGTTGAGCTCATCAATAAATCCTTCTAACTCTTCTTTTGAGAAACGGTATGTTTCTAAACAGAAGTGACATTGTGCTTCAGCTGCGCCATCCTCTTCAATCATTTCTCGAATTTCCTGTGTCCCTAACCCTAAAATCGCTGCACCAAATCGCTCTTTTGAACATTGACATTTAAATTCTACAGGCATGGAGTCTAAAATTTGTAGATGGCCTTCTCCTAATACAGCCTCTAAAATTTGCTCAGGTGTAAAACCTTTTTCAATCATTTTTGAAACCGGCTCTATAGTAGCTAGATGCTGCTCAATTTCATTGATTGTCTCTTCTTCACAGCCCGGCATTAATTGAAGGATAAAACCACCAGCTGCAAGAATTGTGTTATCAGGATTTACTAAAACCCCTAAACCAACTGATGAAGGCACCTGCTCTGATGTAGCAAAATAATAAGTAAAGTCCTCAGCAATTTCACCTGATACAATTGGCGTTTGTCCAGAGAACATATCTCTCAAGCCCAGATCTTTTACGACCGTTAATGCACCCTCTGTTCCTACACCTGCTCGAACATCAAGCTTACCGTGCTCATTTAAATCAAAATGAACATGAGGATTTGTCACAAAGCCGCGTACTTCACCGTGCGCGTTACTGTCTATTACCATTGGACCGATTGGACCGTTCCCCTCAATTTTAACAGTGATTTTTTCCTCGCCTTTTAACATGGCACCCATCATCACCGCAGCAGTCATAGAACGACCAAGGGCTGCTGAAACAATAGGCCATGTATTATGACGTCGTTGCGCTTCTCCTACTGTTGCTGTTGTACAAGCCGCAAAAACACGAACCTGCCCGTTGAATCCTAAACCGCGTACTAAATAGTCTTTCATAAATGAAATGTCCCTCATTTCTTATTGATTGCGTTTATATAGCTTATATAAGCCTTTTAATGTTAAAAACGGGTCGACTACATCAATAGCTTGCGTCTCCCCAGCAATTAAATTTGCTAATCCTCCAGTAGCAATTACTAAAGGTTCTTCCTTACTTTGTGCTTTCATGCGATTAACAATTCCCTCAACTTGCCCAACAAAGCCGTAAAAAATTCCGGCCTGCATAGCAGATACAGTTGTCTTTCCAACAATATGTGCAGAGCGCAATATTTCAATACGTGGCAATCTAGCTGCCTGTGTATAAAGCGCCTCCGTTGAAATCGAAATACCTGGAGCGATAGCACCGCCCATATAATCGCCCTTTTCGTTTAAGTAACAATACGTCGTGGCAGTACCAAAATCAACAACAACCAATGGTGCTTTATAATCATCAAGAGCCGCAATAGCGTTCACTATACGGTCCGAGCCAACTTCACGAGGGTTTTCATATTTAATATTCAATCCTGTTTTCACACCTGGTCCTACGACGAGCGGTTTTTTTCGAAAATACTTTTGACACATCGCTTCTAACGAAAACATGATTGGTGGTACAACAGAGGATATAATAATGCCTTTAACTTGTTCAAATGAAATGCCTGCATGATTAAAGAAAGATAATACTTGCATTGCGTATTCATCTTCTGTTTTATGTAGGTCTGTCACCATACGCCAATGGAAGGCCAATTGATCGTTGTCACCATAGACACCTAATACGATATTCGAATTTCCTGCATCTAAAACTAAAATCATCGTTGATGCCTCCTATTTATTGCCCCTCATCGTAATTGTACCTGTCACTATGCAATTGATACAACTAAAACAATGCATATTCATGCACAAAAAAATCAAAATCAGTTATGCCTCGGTATAATTGCGTCCGGAATCGGAAAGAAGTTAAAACACTTTAGAAAATGATACCACACTTTTATTCCTACGAAATAGCATTCATTCTTACTCCCAAAAGGAGCCACCCTCATCTTAGGTAGCTCCTTTCAAATTATTTAAAATTAAATTTTTCTGGGTCTGGTCCGCAACGTAATCCATCATTTAGTGCATCTAACTGAGCCATTTCTTCCTCCGTTAATGCAAAGTCAAAGACCGTTAAATTTTCTGTCATTCGTGCAGGAGTCATTGTTTTTGGAATAGTGACTACACCATGCTGAACATCATAGCGTAACACAATTTGTGCAGGTGTTTTGCCATATTTAGAAGCTAGCTGCTGAATCAATGATTCTTCCAATAGAGAACCATTCATTAGTGGTGACCAAGCTTCTGCCTGTATTCCTTTCTCCTTACAAAATGCACGTACTTCCTCTTGAGTTAAGTGCGGGTGAAATTCAATTTGATTAATAACAGGAACAACTGATGTTTCCTTTAATAAATGTTCTAAATGATGAACATGGAAATTACTAACACCAATTGAGCGTACACGTCCATCCTGATAAACTTTTTCAAGCGCCTTATACACATCAACATAATTTGTATCTATTCCCGGCCAGTGAACTAAATATAAATCTAAATAATCTAATCCTAATTTTTCTAAACTACTATCATAAGCTGCAAGTGTTTCTTCATAGGAGAGTCCATCGTTCCAAACCTTCGATGTTACGAATAGTTCTTCACGTGTTACTAAACCCTCATCAATCGCTGCACGAATTCCTCGCCCTACACTTTCTTCATTGCGATATACTTGGGCTGTATCAATGCTGCGGTAACCTTTTGCAATAGCTGTTTTTACCGCTACAGCCAAGTCATCTCCTTCAGGTACTCGAAAAACACCATAGCCGATTAACGGCATTTCTAAACCATTATTCAATGTTACGTTTCCCATGCGTCAACACTCCTATCTATTTTGGCTCTAAAATATTTAAGAACCTATATAAAATTATCGTAATACCTAATACAGAAAAAAGGCAAAGAAAAAGACTGCTTACTAAAATCGTAAACAGTCTTTCCCATATTAATCACGCTTTTCATCGATACCTTTTGGTGTATCATTCGGCCCTATGTCCTCTTTAGGTAAATCAGCTGTTGTTGGATTTGGTTCATTGTTAAGCAATTCTTTCTTAACAACTGGTTCACCAACTACATCTAATACTGGTTGAGCTTCAGCTTTAGGAGCTTTTTCTACAACCGGTTCTACCTCTGGTTCCGGTAAGACACCGTGATCACGTAAATGCTCGATTTCTTGCGCGTTCAATGTTTCTTTTTCCATCAACGTGTTAGCAATTAAATCAAGTAAACCACGTTTTTCAGTTAAGATTCGTTTAGTACGCTCATATTGCGAATCGATAATTTTTTGCATTTCCTTATCAATTTCATAAGCGATTGAATCAGAATAGTTTTGATCTGAATTAAAGTCACGACCAAGGAATACATTCCCACCCTGACTTGAACCAAACTGCATTGCACCAAGATTTTCACTCATACCATATTCAGTGACCATGGCACGTGCAATACTTGTTACCTTTTGGAAGTCGTTATGTGCCCCAGTAGATACTTCGCCAAGGACGATTTCCTCTGCCACACGACCACCAAGAAGTCCAGCAATACGGTCTAATAGTTCTTGTTTTGTTGTGAAGAAACGTTCTTCCTTCGGTAACATAATCGCGTAACCTCCAGCTTGGCCACGAGGGACGATCGTTACTTTGTGTACTGTATCTGCTTCATCTAGCTCTAAACCAACAACTACGTGGCCGGCTTCATGGAACGCTACAAGTTTCTTCTCTTTCGCTGAGTATACACGGCTAGCTTTTGCTGGACCTGCGATTACTCGGTCAGATGCCTCATCGATATCTGCCATATTGATTGTACGTTTGCTTTTACGAGCCGCTACAAGTGCAGCTTCATTTAACAAGTTCTCTAAGTCGGCACCCGAGAAACCTGGTGTACGTTGTGCAACAGCTGCTAAGTCCACTGACTCTGATAAAGGTTTGTTGCGCGCATGTACTTTTAGGATTGCTTCACGACCTTTTACATCAGGGTGTCCTACTGTAATTTGACGGTCAAATCGACCAGGACGTAATAAGGCTTTATCTAAAATATCTGGGCGGTTTGTTGCAGCGATAATAATAATACCTTCGTTTGCCCCGAAACCATCCATTTCAACTAACAATTGGTTCAATGTTTGTTCACGCTCGTCATGGCCACCACCTAGACCTGCGCCACGTTGACGACCTACTGCATCAATCTCATCGATAAAGATGATACAAGGTGCATTTTTCTTTGCATTTTCAAACAAGTCACGCACACGTGATGCACCAACACCGACGAACATTTCTACGAAGTCAGAACCTGAAATCGAGAAGAATGGTACGCCTGCTTCACCTGCTACTGCTCGTGCAAGTAATGTTTTACCTGTACCAGGAGGACCTACAAGTAAGATACCCTTTGGAATACGAGCACCAATCTCAGTGAATTTACGGTGATCTTTTAAGAAATCAACAACTTCAACAAGCTCTGCTTTCTCTTCATCAGCACCCGCTACATCTGTAAAACGAACTTTTTTCTTCTGATCGTCATAAAGTTTGGCTTTACTTTTACCAAAGCTCATCACTTTATTTCCGCCACCTTGAGATTGACTCATTAGGAAGAAGAATAAGAAAATGATAATGATGAAAGGAATAATTCCTGTAAAGAATTGAATCCATCCACTTGTTTCTGGCGCTGTTAAAAATGTAATATTACTATTCTTATCCTTAGCAGCCACATCGATGCGGTCCATTAATGATTGGTTATTGGTAGGGAGGTTTGCAGTAAAGCTTTCTCCTTTTTCATATCCCTTCAATGTACCTTCAACGATGTATACTGATTTATCAGGTTGAATTGTAGCACTTGTTATTTCTTTCTTATCTAGAGCTTCTATAAACTCATGATAAGTTAACTCTTTCGTTGGTGAAGTTCCACCATTGAAAGTACCAAAAATACCGATAATCACTAAGAAAATCAGTAAATAGAATATGGTATATCGAAATATTCGATTCATCTCCAGCCTCCTCATTACAACAGAAAAATTATAAGTAAAATCTTAACATATCATGATTTCATCATACAACGAAAAGCCCTACATAAAAAAAGTTTCGTGCGATTTTTGTCGAAATCAAAACATATTTATGCATTTATTTACTATGTTCCAGCGTTTGTATCCGATACTTCATTCAGTACAATGTGCCTAGATTTTTAGATTTACGATCAATTATGCCTCGGCATAATTGCGTCCAGAATCAGCTTTAGGTCAACGTGGTGTTGGTTACTCAGTCGCGTGCTGTCTACTGTTGTCGCACAGATAAAACCTTGTAGCTGACGTTTCACTTTCGCTACGTAAACACTGCTGAAGGAAGTAAAAAAACTAAAAATCTATGACCTTCGCTGGAGGCTCTTACCTTTCATAGCTGGTGTTCTTTTGTTAACTTTTTAATTTTAGAAAGAATAAACTTCCGGCTTTAAAATGCCGATATACGGTAAATTACGGTATTTTTCTGCGTAGTCTAAACCATACCCTACAACAAAGCCGTCTGGCACTTCAAAACCAACATAATCAGCAGCTAAGTTTACTTTACGACCTGATGGTTTATCTAACAATGTAACGATTTTGATGGATTTTGCTTTGCGGTATTTAAATAAGTCGACTAAATAGCTCAACGTTAAGCCGCTATCAATGATATCCTCGATAATTACTACGTCACGTCCCTCGACGCTTGTATTTAAATCCTTTAGAATCTTTACTTCCCCAGATGAAACAGTTGCATTACCATAGCTAGAAACATCCATAAAATCTAGCTCAATGAAAGAATCGAAACGTTTCATTAAGTCTGTCATAAAAGGCATAGCCCCTTTTAAAACACCAACAGCTAACGGGAATGAATCTTTATATTCCTCTGTCAATTGTGCTCCTAATTCAGCGATTCTTTCTTGCAATTGTTCTTCTGTAATCATAACTTTTTCGATGTCATTTTGTAACATTTTGATTCCTCCTCGTGTGTATAAAAAATGTTCAACCATGTGCGGTGAAATTTTACAAAGACCTTAGTCTACGATGAGCACTGTATCATCGTTTGGTTGCGGAGAGGTTGAAAACAACATTCCCATTCGCACACCAATTACCGCTACGACCTCTTCAGATTGAGAAATCAGTAACGGCCAGCTATTCCGCTCATTCAAAGGAATCTTTTCATCTATAAAAAGGCGAGATAAGCGTTTTGGCCGATCCATTCCTTTTAACAGCATTCTATCCCCTTCCTTACGCGCTCTAACATAGAGTGGAAGTTTGAGTTTGCTAGCGTTAAAATAAAAAAGTTGTGCAGTATCCGTCAGCATTATAGACGATAAATCAGGCAACTCGACTACGCATAAACGTTCACCATTCGTCAGTGTTGTCCACCCATTAGCAGTCGAAATAATCTTTTTCTCAGGAGAAGCTTGACCTTCTATTGTCTCTTTCTTCTGAATCGTAAATTTTCCATAACGGCGAACTGCTATAAAATTTTCTGGCAAGTGAACTTCAGCATACCCCGCTGTCGTATCAAAAAGCTTTGTAATAGAAGTCAATAAAGCATAACTTTGTATCGTATTTGAATCTTTGTAAAGATAGTTTAATAGTATTAAAATGAGCCTCCTTTGTAAAGCAAGTGGTTCCAATTGATGAGCCTTAATTTCCATGCTATATGTATTTTCGTCAATTCTTTTTACTATTCTAGAAAATACATCCTCCGCTAAATTCATTAAATAGGCATCGTCTTCTTGCAATTGTTTAGTAAAATGGGTTACCTGCTCTGTTACTCGAGGATTTTCTGCCTCCAACAATGGCACCACATGATGTCTAAAACGATTTCGTACATAGGTGTCCTTATAATTGCTAGCGTCTTCACGATGATCTAACCCCTGCTTAAGTAAATATTCCCTTATTTCGGACTTTGTAACCGTTAAAAACGGACGAATTAATGTTTTTCCTTCAAAAATACGTTGTGAACGTATACCTTGCATACCATTGATCGTTGCATTTTTTGTCAGGGCCATTAATACTGACTCCAGTTGGTCGTCCGCATGATGTGCAGTTACAAGCTTGCTAGCATTCGTTTTTTCCATGATCTCTTTAAAATATTGATAACGTTCTCTACGGCAAATAAGCTGTGTATTGCCATTTTCTAAAGCCATAATCTCTGGTATTGGAATAGCCTTTGCATATAAGTATATACCATACTCATCACAATATTTTTGGACAAAAGCTCTGTCCTCAGCCGATGCTTCACCTCTTAGCATATGATCAACATGTACGGCTTCTACCGTAATCCCCCATTGATCTTTTGTTTTTACAAAATAATGGAGTAAAGCCATTGAATCCACTCCACCTGAAACGGCGATGAGAAGATGGTCGTCTTGCTGTAATAATTGCTCTTTTTCAATAGTTTTTTTGACCTTTAATTCGAGTGACAAACGCTTCTCCTCCCCTTTTCGTTCTCTATTATCATGAATTGCTCATAGAATGCTGAACTGGTCTAAACACGGCCCACGTAGGGACAACATGTGTAACCTCTAGCATCAATACAGTACAATCGTCTTCAATGTCATAGTAAGACTGGAAAGATTCCATAATCGTCGTTAATTTTTCCTGTATAGTTTTAGTAGTGCTTGCTACCTGCTGAGCATACGCTAAAAATGTCTCTTCCTGCTCGTCCCAATCATCAACACTTGAAAACAATCCATCAGAGTGCATCAAAATAACATCGCCCGCCTTAAGCTTTCTTTTTTCCGCCTCTACTGCTGAAATGGATAAAAACCCTACAGGAGCTGCATTGCTTTCAACCTTCAGCACCTCTTTCCCACGTAAAATATACGTAGACATTCCCCCAGCCTTCCACGACCATAAATCACCGTGTTGTAAATCGACAAGTGCAAAATCAAGCGTTGCATACATATCATTTTGCTGCTTTAAGGACATGACATAATGCAACGTGTGCATCGCAGTCTCTGGGTTCATGTTGTAATTTAAACATTCTCGCATTAAATGTATTAACTTTCTACTCTCATGCTGTGCTTCTTTACTCTGCCCCATACCATCTGACAATAAAATTGCAAATAGTCCTGGATGTAATTGAAATAATGCATGGGAATCACCGGAATATAACGTCGCATCTTTAGACATGCTATATATATCATACTCTACTTCAAAGCTAATAGCTGATCTAAAGCTTACTTGAATATGGCGAAATGGTATATCACTTGCTACTACCTTTTCAATTTCAAATGGTTCTTCAAAAATATCATATAAAATCGGCAATATCATCCGTTCAGCTAACGTTGTATCTTCCTCCCAATCGACGCGTGCTGGTGCTAAAGCGCAGACAATTTTTCGTGCTCCCGGCTTATTACTTAACACATCTAGTTGAAAACATTCAATGTGCGCATCCTTTAACCGTTGAGTAATGTCCTTTTCCACACTAGCGAATGAAATAGTCTCTTCTTTCATCTCCGCTATTAACTGATTAAGATGATTGCTCATATCACGTAACTGAAGGGCAATCATTTTCTTACCATGAAAATATTGACCATTAATACGTTCTCTGTACAGCTCTGTTTCCAATTCTTCGAAAATTTTTGTTGATTTCACACATTTATAACGTATTTGTTCTTCGACACGATGCATACCAGAATCCTTTCCAACGCCTTTCATATGAAACCAGTCTGTCATTAGCTTGTCCATTCCGTTATTTTGCGCTCCCCAACAGTGATCATAGCGGAAACAGCTTAGGCATGTATTCATCGGCGACACTTCCTTCGCTTCTTCTATCGGGGCCGTCATAAAGCGTTCAAATACAAGCTCCTTCATAAATTGTACAAAGTGCTGAAAATGCTCTAATTTAAACGTAACATGCTCCGTTAACCAACTTTGACGGGCGAGTAAGACCTCCTCACGCTGCGGAAACAGCTTGTCCCGCACCTTATCAGAATATTTTTTCGGAATGGATAGAAAAGCAATACTCCCAATTGCAATCGATGTAAAATAAACGCTATCTAACGGCAATGTTGCATCGTAAAATAAAAAAAACACACTCGGCAAAATACTGCCAATTGCTACGCCAAATCTTCCAACGCGGGCCCCCATCCCTGCACACAATCCAGTTAACGTGGCCACAGAAAGCATACCCGTAAACGAAAGCTTTGCAATGCCAATAAGCGTTCCGAGCACTGCTCCGATAACTGTCGCTAATGGCACACTTCCCACTAATGCACCGAAGCAAATTAATAGTTGTAATAAAAAAATGGGGAGTGAAAAATAGCTAATGACAACTGCTTGCATCCCTGTAAGCATAGCAGCAAATACAACTAATCCAGAACCCAACTTCTCATAAGTCCAATGGCTCGTAAACCATTCATAAGAATTCACAAACAACACTTGCATAAACAACGTCATAATAAGAGCCAAAGCCGCTTCACAACCTACATAAAATTGCACAAGCACCGGTGGTAAACCTTGATGCATAACTCCCTGCCACATTATTTGCACAAGCAGTACCGCCAAAGAGACCGCTATACTTTGTGGTAACTGCCAATAACGGAAGCGCATGATACATTCATACATAACGATTTGCAATGCTAAAATAAAGACTTGTCCAAATCCAAGAAAAAAACATCCTATCAGACCACCAAACAAAACATACTTGGCGTATTCCTTATACTTCGTTCGAATAATTGCCCAAAAAGGAACCGAGAAAGGCACGGCCGCTTCAAATACAACGGACTGAGCTAAAAAGAAGGATGTTAAAAAAAATAAAGAGCCTATTAACAATTGCCTTTTTTTCACTCCTAATTTTTGTTCGTCTACATTTGCCGTGTTATACCATTCGATACTTGTCATTTCACTATCCCCTTTCTGCACTTTTGGAGCTATTATAAAAAATTATGTATGGAAAGATTGTCTGACGGTGGCAGAAAAAAATATAAACATTTCGACGAATACATATGCATAAATACGAGAAATGGCAACAATTTCTACATAAAATAGAAGCTGTACAAGATTAGAAACATCGCTTACTATGAGGTTGGTTTAAATAACAGAAAATTTAGGTGATTTTTTCTCGTTGTCGTTGTATACGATACTTTACAAAATCTATGCCACAAGCGGGCTAATGCCCTCTCACCCTTTCTTTTTCACCGATTGACGTTCCATTATTCGTCATAATTACTATAGTCAGCAGTGTCGATGATACTTTTCTACTCAAGAACAAAAAGTTTGATAAATTTCCCATAAAAAGGGCCAACCACCAAAAGTTAGGGGCGGCATTCATTTTAAAGTTGATTGAAGTAGGGACTAGGTAACTCTTTGGGGATTAGCGTCACAGATGAGCCCTTGCAGTGCACAGGGGAACGGAAATCAACCACATATCATGGTGATGAGCCATCGTACTCCCCCCTTTTATTAGCAAATCTTTAATTAATGAATAAAAACCATATATTTTTATTATTTTTTTCAAAAAAACTACTTGACGTTAGTAACAAAGGCTTGTATTATATAACTTGTTGCTAAAACAAATTGTTTAAAACGCGGAAGTAGTTCAGTGGTAGAACACCACCTTGCCAAGGTGGGGGTCGCGAGTTCGAACCTCGTCTTCCGCTCCATAATCTTATTGGCGGCCTAGCTCAGCTGGCTAGAGCGTACGGTTCATACCCGTAAGGTCGGGGGTTCGATCCCCTCGGCCGCCACCATAGTAGGCCCCTTGGTCAAGTGGTTAAGACACCGCCCTTTCACGGCGGTAACACGGGTTCGAATCCCGTAGGGGTCATCTCAAACAGGCGTCTCAGAATTATTTCTGAGACGCCTGTTTTTTTGTCGGTTAACAGTACAATAGCCTTTGAAACTATAAAGTAACATATTAGCAATATCACATTTCTGTTGCTGTTGTTGTCGCTTCGCTTTCGCACAGACAAAACCTTTGTTGTTGTTGTCGCTTCGCTTTCGCACAGACAAAACCTTTGTTGTTGCTGTCGCTCATAGGAAAGCGCCTAGTAGGAATAGAATCAGCCCCACGTTATGGTGATGCGCTCTAAAATATGGCATACTAATAATGAAAAGAGCGTGTTATCTAGGAGGTTTATTTCCTTTGAATTCATTAACGAAAGCTGCTTTAATTTGTGGAAGCGGCTCTATGATCATTCTCGTATCCATTCTTATTAATTTACCATTCGCTGTACAAATACTTTTACTTCTTACTGGACTAGCCGTTAGTGTATACGGTGTGTTTTTACTTGTTAAAATGGTTGTTCGTCCAACCGAAAAGTCTTCAGAAACACCTACTGAACAAGCACCCGCACCCGCTCCTAAAAAGAAAAAGAGACCGACATCAACGTTGTAAGAATGGTTTATCCTTACATCCGCCGGAGGCTTTAGCCAACAAATCTCTTTCTTTCGCTACGAAAATACTTGCTGAAAGAATTTAAAAAGTAATCCACGACTTATGGCTAGACGAAATGTATACAGAAATTATTAAAAAAAGAGGATTAGCTTAATATAAGCTAATCCCAACTCTATTTATACACTTTTTCTACGATTAAAACAGTCAGCAAACTACCCTCTTCTAGCTCCGCGACCACCGCGTTTTGACTCTGTAGCACGTTTTAGTGTTGCTAGACGTTCATCACTATCTTTTAAGAAACGGGCCATTTTTTGTTCAAAATTCTCTTTTGGTTGATGGCGCTCGTTACGATCATTAGAACGATTATCGCGACGTGGACGTGCTGGACGCTCCGGACGCTCTGGTCTCTCTGGTCTCTCTGCTTGAGGCTTTGCTTTACGGATCGAAAGACCGATCTTTCCGTCCGCTTCAACATTCATCACTTTTACTTCAACTTCATCTCCAACTTTTAGATGCTCATTGATATCTTTTACATAATTGTCAGCAACTTCACTGATGTGTACTAAGCCTGTTTTGCCATCTGGCAGCTCAACGAATGCTCCAAAATTTGTGATTCCTGTTACTTTACCTTGTACCTTGCTGCCTACTTCAATTGACATAAAAAAAATGCTCCTCCTTAAAAATTAAGCGACTCTTTTGAGTCATGTAATCAATTTATCAAACTTTTTACTACAATAAGTTTCTCTCTTCATTATATATAACAAAAAAAGAGTGTCAACAATACATAGCTTTTCAGTCGTCTTTTTTACCTTTCTTTTCTGATACGGCGTCTTTTTTATCTGGTATATCAGCCTTTTTTTCTTTTTCATCCGGTAAAATGAAATTTATTTCACCTTCTTTGGATAGGAAATACTCTTTGCGTAGTAACTTTGCGATATACTCAGGATCCTCTAACTGTTTAATTTTAAGGTTTAGCGAATCTCGCTCTTCTTTCAAATCAGAAAGATGCTCCTTCGCTTCAACCTTTTCCTGCTCTTTTGCAGCTAGCGTTTCATTTTGATTCAAAAGTATATTTCCGAGAACGGCAATAATAACGACTGGTACAATCGCAAAAAAGGCAATGCGGCGCATTTTCCGTTTCCGCCCTTCAATTTTACGATTTATAGCTTTATCCGTGTTACGGACATAGTCATTATCAAGCTTAGTATAGTTTTGTTGGCGATCATTTGATGAACGACGCTTAGTCATGCCCGCACCTCCGAAAGTTATTGTTGTCTTTTATTATACTTGATAAATCGAAATTTTTTAAAAAAAGTGTTGGACAAATACGAATAAATTTTGACAAAAGGTCTTAAAACAAATGCTCCAATATTTATTAATATATTAAAAATTTGTCGAATGGTAGCAAATATTAATCGTATGATGAACCACAAAGGTCTCCATGTTATATTCACCAAAACCCTCGCGATGAAACGTAAAAAAGTCTGAAAAAATGTTTGATACAAAAAAATTCCGGCTATTTGCGCTAGCGGGTCATAAGCCCGCCAAGCGCCATCTTTTAGCCAAAATAATAAATAGTATGTCATGCCCCCAAGTAGAATCCAGGTAAGTAGTTCAAATACCATCATCCATCTTCGAAGGCTTGACCTTTTTGGAGTTGAAAAAACAATGAGCCTTACACTATCAATAATGAATCCAACTGCTATACCGCTCAAAACCATGACTAATAGTTGAACAAATTGTTCACTAACAATCATCCAAATAATTTATGAAGGAAACCTTTCGAGAAGCCACTTTCCTCCTCGTCATACTGTAAGGTTTTTACAGTTCCTTCAAGCGTTAATAACCCTTTGTCAACATCTAAATGAACGATATGCAGTTCTTCTCCACGGATTAACAAATGCCCTTGGGACGTCTTAATGAAAAACTCTTCCTGATCAAAGCGTTCAATTGATTTTACAGAAGTCATGTCCATTCTTTTACGATTACGAATCGTTAAAATATGTTCTCCAGATGGAATTGTGTAACGGTTACTTTCTTGATGTAGCGTCATTTTCTTCCTCCTTTAGTCGTCCTAGCTTCTGTTCACTTTATGCGGACAACCTTAAAAGCATGACAACTTTATTAAAGTTGCTACACTTTTATCAGAGGAATATTTGATTTAATCTTCGTCATCAATAAATTCAGGCTCAATTTTTTCAAGACGCTCTTCCTTCAAAATCGTAAACATTTTTGCGGCATCTTCTTTTTTCACAGTATCACGTAATTCTTCTACACGCGCTGTCACAATTTTTTGTCCAAAACGAATGGCTAGCTCGTCTCCAGCTTTAACAGCACTACTAGCCTTTGCGATCTTATCATTGATCGTAATACGGCCTTGATCTGCTACTTCTTTCGCTAATGTACGACGTTTAATTAAACGTGATACCTTTAAAAATTTATCTAATCGCATACTTTTACTCCTTTTCCAGTTGCTTCGCTTCATTCCAAAAAGCATCTAATTGTTCTAATGTATAATCAGAAAATGGCTTTCCACTTTCCTTTACCTTTGCCTCCACATAACCAAAGCGTCTCGCAAACTTCTCATTGGCATGTAACATAGCCTCTTCTGGATTTAACTTGTAGAAACGTGCTAAATTCACAAGCGTGAACAAGACATCTCCAAATTCATCTAGACGTGACGCACTTGTACCTTTCGTCACCTCATTACGAAATTCCTGCCATTCCTCCGCAAACTTGTCCCATGCTCCATCTACATCAGGCCAATCAAATCCAACCTTTGCAGCTCTTTTTTGATAATTATAGGCAGTTTGTAGAGCAGAGGACGCCCGATATTCCTCTTCCAATAATGGCTTATCACTTATACCCTTTTCTTCTGCTTTTATAACTTCCCAATTCGCTACAACACCCTCTGCATCTTCTACCGATAAATCTCCAAATACGTGCGGGTGTCGACGAATCATTTTTTCGCTTATTGAAGCTAATACATCTTCCAATGTAAAGTAACCTTGATCTTCTCCGATTTGTGCATGAAGGAATACTTGTAACAGTACATCTCCGAGCTCCTCGATCATCGCAAAGTCATCCTCTGCATCTACCGCTGCCAAATATTCGTGCGCTTCTTCTAGTAAATATTTTTTCAGTGATTCATGCGTTTGCTTTTGATCCCACGGACAACCATTTGGTCCTCGTAAAACAGCAATAATTTGGCGGAAGGTTGCCCAATCTCGTAAAGCCTCCTCTTGCGATTTCACAGGTGGTACATATACCGTTGTTAAATTGTTCACCTCAACGCTTTGGTCGAGCTCATAAAGTGGTACCGTCACTAATTTTTCCTGTGCCGATCCTGCTGCAGTAACTACTGTAACAGGGTATTCGTCATCATATTTCTCCATTAACGTAAGCTTTACTTCTGACGCACTGAATGTATCATACACTTGGGCAATTAAAATATGCTGACGCATGTTAATGTCATGCATAGAAAAGCTAGTGCCATCCAGCAGCTGAAAGCCCTCAATCGGGTCGATCTTTAACGCACCGAATATTGGGTCTAAGAAGCTTTGTCCACCTTCAATGACTAATTTTACTTTTCCCGCATCCGCAGCAGCAATCAGCAATTGCACAGTCTGCTCCGCAACAAGTGGATGTCCTGGTACAGCGTACATTACATCTTCAATCGCCGCAGCAGCCACAAGCGTTTCTGCAATTTCTTCATACACAGGCTGAAACGAGCCATGTTTTTCATAGACCGTGTCAAAGCTTTCAAATTGTAAGCCCTCAGCTGATAATTCTCCTAATACCGGATGATCCACTGTACGAACATATAATTTTCTAGCCGCTTTTAATTTTTTATAGACACCCATTTGCAGCTGATTAAAATCACCCGCACCTAGACCAATAACTGTTAAAGTATTCAACAAATCCACCTACTTCTTCCGATTTAACCATAATTGATAAACTGCCATCTTGCGCCCAAACGGTAGTAAGTACCACTCTTTTTCGCCAAGCACTCGTAACTTAGCAATTATTGTGACCATTACAAATGCCCCTAAACTAACAGCTGTAAAACCTGCTACCACCGCAACAAATCGAGGTGATAAAAATTGGCTTAACAACGATGGTATAAACTGTAACCAAACTAGCACTACAGCTGCCATGCTTAGTGATGCAATTCCAACTTTTTTATAAAAACTAGCTGGTGCTAATTGAATTGCAATTATTTTCTTTAAATAAAAAACAAGGATGAGGGCAGTAAATAATAGACCCACATTATTAGCAATAGCAGCACCTAATACACCAAATAAATTAATTGTCAGCACATTCAATATTATTTTAAATATAAAACCTACAATTAAAAATAAAGCTGGCTTTTTTAATTTACCATAACCTTGCAGAATAGCTGTAAATGTCAAAATAATCGACAAAGGCACGATTTGTAACACATACACCATAAGCACTTCCGACAGCGCATCTGTTTTAAAGAGCATTGCGTTAATATAAGGCATAACGAGTATTAAACCTAAAGATGCTGCCCACCCAAATAATACAGACGCTCTATACGTTAATTGTATAAACGGAATTGCACTACGGCCTTCCTGTTTTTTGGACATATGTGCGACAAGCGGTACAATAGCTAGCGAAAGAGAAGAAGCAATGACAACTCCGAGCTGCACTAGCGGCTGCCCACGATCATAAACTCCTTTTGTTATCTTAGCTACCTTCTGATCCATTCCACCCTCTACTAATAATGAATAAATTGTAAAGGAATCAACTAGCTGATAGCCAAGTAACAATAGGCCACTCATGCTTACACTTAAACTTAGCAATGTGACTTCTTTAATAATAGGAAAACTTTCGATACGTCGTCGCTGTTTCTTATCGTTCAATAAACCGAAACGTTTTTTAAAGATAAACGCAAGTAATATAAAACCTACAATTTCACCAATAACTGTACCTATTATAGCCATTTGTCCAGCACTATATAGTGATTCTGTCGTCTTCATAATGATAAATGTGCCCGCTATAATGACGGATACCCTCACAGCTTGTTCAAGGACTTGTGCATAAGCAACCGGCTCCATAATACCTCTTGATTGGAAGCCGCCCTTTAAAATAGCAAGAGCCGGCATGACAAGTACTATAAATGAACCCGTCCGTATTAAAGGAGCAAGCTGCGTATCGCCCATGAGCCGTGCAATTATTTCAGCTCCACTAAATAGAACAACAAAAAACAACAACGATAGTACTGTTAAATAACGAAAAACAATACGCATAATACCGCTTCGTTTTTGATTTCGCTCTAGCGGGTCTAAAATAAAATCATTATCTGCAAGCATCTTAGAAATAGCTACTGCAAATCCACTAGATGTCCATACGACAAAAATAGATATAACTGGATACACTTGCTGATAAATATAAAATCCTTCATCACCAACAAGGTTTTGAAAAGGCACACGATAAATTGCACTAAGAACCTTCACAATAAGGGCAGCAATTGTAAGTAAGGCCGCTCCCTTCATGTAGCTTTTCATGCCAAAACGTTCCGACATAAATTGCCCTCTTTCCTTCTTTAACAATGCCAATAGTATAGCATATCTCAAAAGTTTGACGCGCGGATACGATTACCATAAAACTATGTACGAAAAAAAGTTATTGTTCAGCCTAAAAAAGGTCAGCGCAATAACTTTCAATTCTCATCAACTATTCATTTGTTTAGCTAAGAAGTTAGCAGCTGTTTCTGCAACTTTCACTTCAACTTCACCAACAAAATGTACCTTAGATAAAACGATAATACAACCGATTGGATCACCATTCACCATAATAGGTGTTGCACAATAAGACTTCACTTGCTCATATTGTCCAGGAACAATCTCGATAGTTGTTTCCATTTTTTCTATTTTTGTTGAACGCTCTTCCATAAAACTTTCCGCAAAAGATGTAATACGACGATTAATATACTCTTTCTTACCGATTCCTGCGACAGCAATTACTTCATCACGGTCGGTTACAAACGCTGGAGTACCTAATGTTTCATATAATGTTTCTACATATTCCCTTGCAAATTCCCCTAAATCGTTAATTGGAGAATATTTCTTTAAAATAACTTCGCCTTCACGGTCTGTATAAATTTCTAACGGGTCACCCTCGCGAATACGTAGCGTCCTACGAATTTCTTTTGGAATAACCACACGCCCTAAATCATCAATACGACGAACAATTCCTGTTGCCTTCATTCATAATCCTCGCTTTCGCTACAATAAAAATTTTTTTCAACTCTAGTATGGTTTTTTATGAAGCAATCTATGCAAAAACTGAAGAAAAAGGATTTCACACCCAACAATATTTTTCAAAAAGGCCTTAAAACCTAAATTATTGTACTTCAAATACATTTAGCATGTAGAATTTTTAACTTCAATCAACTTATCTTAGATTAACCACAAAAACAAATTTTTATAAATATTTTATAAAAAATTTTTAACAAGAAATAATAATAATCCAACCTATATTATTGCGTCAATGAGCCAAAAGGATTTTTATTATAAAGGCATTTTCACGCAATCTAATCCTTTTCACCTCCTCGCTCCTATCAGCTAGATCTACAGTTCTATTTGTAAAAACGATACTTAAGAAGTCGCTCCATCTACAGTCCAGTCAAAATTTCAATTTGCATGCACCTTTTGGCATATCACCCAAAGTTAATAATGGTAAAACGAAACTTCTGCAATGGATCTGTACGAAAGCGAGGGAGCATATCAAATATTTTTTGCGCGTACGTGTAGTGCTAACGTTGCGTCTGCAACATATATTTTCTGTACACAAGTGTAGTGCTAACGTAGGTTTACAGAAATTTTTTATTGCGCGAAAGCGAAGCGACAGCATCGGATATTTTCAGTGCGTAAGTGTAGCGTTAACATCGCAACTAATAAGGGTTTCCCGCGTATGAGCCAGCGCTAACATTGCATCTGCAACAAAGGTTTTCTGTCTGTAAGCGTAGTGCCAACGTAGCGTCTACAACAACAGTTTTCTATACGTAAGCACAGCAACAGCGTCAACATTCATTAAGATCTCCTAGACCGTTTTGTTTTTCTATAATAAAAAGCTGACCATTATCCTAGTTAGATAAGGTCAGCTTTTTATTATTTTTGTTTTTTTGCGTTAGCAATAATATGCATCATATCTTCTAAAATATCAAAGGGTTGATATTTCCCACATTTTCGTTCATCAATCGTTAATTTTAGTTGCATACCATCCATACCAAAACCGACAGCTCGTTCAAATTTCATGGATTCTTCAACAACTTTACTGCCATCAACTTGTACTGTCCCCTCTTCTGATAACAATATTGTGATAATTTTTTGCTTTTCTTTTACCGACAATACGCCTGCATCTAAGCCCCATACCTTCATACGCGCAATTCGCAGTAAGCGCTCAGTTTCAATCGGAAGATCTCCGAAGCGATCCTCTAATTCCTCCGTGATTTCGCCATACTCCTCCACTTGATCCATCGCTTTAATACGTTTATACATTTGAATTTTTTGATAGCCATCAGGAATGTATACATCCGGAATATACGCATCAATACTCAATATAATTTCAATGTCAGGCTTCTCTTCTTTTTTCACACCAGTTTGGCGCTCAGCAATCGCCTCTTGTAGCATTTGTGAATACAAGTCAAAACCGACAGAATCAATAAAGCCATGTTGCTGCGCTCCTAGCAGATTCCCAGCACCGCGAATAGATAAGTCACGCATAGCAATTTTAAATCCTGAACCTAACTCTGTAAATTCTTTAATCGCCTGTAATCGTTGCTCAGCTACATCTGTAAGAACTTTATCACGTTGATACATAAAGTACGCATATGCTACCCTATTAGAACGCCCAACACGCCCACGCAATTGATAAAGCTGCGCTAAGCCCATTCGATCAGCATCGTGAACAATCAATGTATTAACGTTCGGTATATCTACACCTGTCTCAATAATCGTTGTTGTTACAAGCACATCATAGGCACCTTCTAAAAAGGCTAATATGACAGATTCTAATTCTGACTCCGTCATTTTCCCATGTGCATGCCCGATACGTGCTTCGGGGACAAGCGTTTGAATTTCATCAACTTTACGAGCCATATCCTCTACACGATTGTATAAGTAGAATACTTGCCCACCACGCGCCATTTCTCTCTCAATAGCTTCCCGCACTAATGCACCGCTATGCTCCATTACATAGGTTTGTACAGGGAAACGGTTCGCTGGTGGCGTTTCAATTACCGATAAATCACGAACACCTACCATCGACATATGAAGTGTTCTTGGAATCGGAGTTGCCGTTAGTGTTAATACATCAACATTCGTCTTAAGTTGTTTAATTTTTTCCTTATGCGTTACACCAAAACGTTGCTCCTCATCAACAATAAGCAATCCGAGGTCTTGGAATATTAAGTCTTTAGATAAAATTCGATGCGTTCCAATAACAATATCAACTTGCCCTTCTTTTAAGCCCTTTAACGTCGCCGTTTGCTCTTTTTTTGTGCGGAAACGAGACAGGAGACCTACATTAATAGCAAAGTCTTGGAATCTCTCACGAATCGTTTCGTAATGTTGCTGCGCTAAAATCGTTGTCGGCACAAGGAACGCTACCTGCTTGCCGTCTTGAATTGCTTTAAATGCAGCACGAATTGCTACCTCGGTTTTACCGTATCCCACATCTCCACATACAAGGCGATCCATAGGACGTTCACGTTCCATATCACGTTTCACTTCGATAATTGAACGTAACTGATCCTCCGTTTCCTCATAAGCGAATGAAGCCTCAAAATTGCGCTGATCGTCATTGTCAATCGCAAATGCATGACCCTTTTCTGCTTCACGTTTCGCATACAGCTTAATTAAATCATCAGCAATATCTTGCACAGCAGAGGATACTTTAGCTTTAGCTTTTTTCCACTCTGCTCCACCTAATTTATGTAGCTTCGGTTCACGGTCTTCAGATGCTACATATTTTTGGATTAAATCTATTTGCTCTACTGGAACATACAACTTATCATCTGCGCGATATCGAATGTGTAGGTAATCTTTATGTGTGCCATTTACCTCCAGTGTTTCTAAGCCAATATATTTCCCAATACCGTGATGTACATGTACAACATAGTCGCCAGGTTTAATTTCTGTATAGCTTTTAATACGCTCTGCGTTCGTCATTTTTTGAGGACGTGCTTTTTTCTTCGCCTGCTGTTTAAACAGCTCATCCTCTGTAACTACCACTAAGCGCTGTAACGGTAATTCAAAGCCACTAGATAGCGAGCCATCCACAATATAAATACCCGCTTCTGTCGGATGACCAATTGTCGTATGAATATCATATTCTTCAAGCATTTGCTGTACACGTTTAACACGGTCTTTATCTCTCGCCACAATTAGTACAGTAAATTTACCGAGTAGCCAGCGTTCAACCTCGCTTTGTAATAATGACATTTGGCCATGAAATTGTTGCATTGGTTTGCAAGAAAAGTTCGTCGTCTTATTAAAGGATACACCTGCAAAAGTTCGCGAAAATAATGAGAAATATAGTTTTTGCTGAGATAACATTGCTAGAATCTCTTTTAAAGAGAATGCTGGCTTTACATCATGCACCATTTTTCCTTCTTCAATTAGAGATAAAAACCACTCATCTTCTTCACGCTCCCATGCATCCATAACCTCCTGAATGCGCCCGAGCTCATCAAACAGCACAATGCCGTCGTGTACAAAATAATCGCCTAAATAGGCTGTTATCTCATACAATAACGAACCATATTTATTTACATAGTCCGGTAAATTCCCTTGCTGTAACAATTCAATATCATATTGAATATGTTGATACAGTAACTCCTTCGTCTCCTGCTTCTTGACTTTCTTTAAGCTTGTCGCTAATGCAGCTTCTAAACGACCTGCCAATGCTTTTCTTTCTTCCTTTGTCAAAATAACTTCTGACGCAGGGAGGATACGAATCTTCTGTAATTTATCAATGGAACGTTGATCGTCCGCAGAAAATGTTCGAATCGAGTCCACTTCCGTATCAAATAATTCTATACGAATCGGTGACTCTAAATACGGAGGATAAATATCTAATATGCCACCACGTAACGCAAATTCTCCAGGTGTCGTCACCATCGAATTACGCACGTACCCCATCTCTACTAACGTTTGAAGCCATTCATCAATCTGAATATCCTCACCTACTGCTATTTGTAAAAAATACTGTAGCCAATGCTCTTTAGGCTGCATCATTTTACGTAAGCCCGCAACCGGTATTACATAAACAGCTTTTTCACCTCTAGCAAGACGATCAAGTGTTGCGATACGTTCAGCACGTAGCTCCGGGGAAGCAACAGATAAATCAGCAGCAATAAACTCATCGGCAGGATAATAATGAACATGCTCCTCACCTAAAAGTCCCGCCAGCTCGTCGGCCATTTTCTGAGCCTGCAATAGATTAGGAGATATAATATAAATTGGTTTTTTTACATATTCAAATAATGCATCGACCATTACCGGGCGTGCGCTTCCAGTTAATCCTGTAATAAGCTGTGTTGCAGAATGACCGCTCTGAATCTCTTGTAAAAATGATGTGATATGTTTGTCCTGCATCACAAGCTGTCGTAAAACTTCCAATGTCAAAAGCTCCTTTCAACGCATAATTCTCGTCACCATTACTAGTAATCTAGTACTAAAATACGTATTTTTATTGTTTATTTTATCCATTATACCTTGACATAATTTCGTCCAGAATTGGCTTTAAGCCTAAGCCTGAGCGAAGTTAAACGGAAAAAGCTTTGGACGCACGTAATGTGCGCCAAAGCGTCCTTCCAATTATTGAATCCATTTATTGAGTGCGTGATAATCTGGATATTGTTTCAGCGAATCCTCACATTGCTCACAAATGCAGTGCACCGTCGTTAGTCCATGTTGATCTTTCTCAACATAATCATCCGCTTCACCCAATTCGAAAATATGTAGTTTTCGAATTGTATCATCTGCATCAAATGGTAGCGTACCTATTTCTACTTCACAATGCCGACATCGATATCGAACTGACATCTCCAAATCATCCTCCTTTAAGCAACTTACTACTTAAAGTATAGACATTTCGAAAAAAGATTATGCACTTCCAATTTTGTCTTAGAGGTCATTTTAGAAATAGAGAATAGTTTTGCACTGTAATTAATACTATATATTTAGTTAGCTGTTGTCGCAGAAAAAAAAAACAACAATTATACCTCGGCATAAATGCGTCGGGAGTCGGCTTTGTGCTTAGGCCTGTAGCTGACGCTTCGCTTTCGCTACGAAAAACATCTGTAGCTGACGCTTTGCTTTCGCTACAAAAAACATCTGTAGCTGACGCTTTGCTTTCGCTACAAAAAACATCTGTAGCTGACGCTTCGCTTTCGCTACCAAAAACATCTGCTGAAATAAATTAAATCGTCATCCTAAACAACTGTAATATCCATAATTGTTATCCGTTAAAGCGATTCATCACATCAAGAAATGGATTTGAAAGAGATGCTTCTACAGCATTTACACATTTTTCAATAGCTTCGCCAACGACAGCTTGATCTTCTTTTGAAAATTTTGATAACACGTAATCTGCTACCTTCATGCCTGCTGGTGGGCGATTAACCCCAACTCGTATGCGATTAAATTCTTGTGTACCTAAATGCTGAATTAATGATTTAATACCATTATGTCCACCTGCACTACCTTTTTGACGCAGGCGTAATTTACCTGTCTCTAAATCTAAATCGTCATAAATAACAATCAAATCTTCCACATCAATATCAAAATAGTTCATTAGGGGACCAACACATTCCCCTGATAAATTCATATATGTTAAAGGTTTAACAAGTAGAACCTTTCCTTCAGGACGATGTACTGTTGCATACATACCATTAAACTTTGAATTAGTTAAAGGTGCACCCCATTTTTCAGCTAATGCATCTATAACATCGAAGCCAATATTATGTCTTGTATGCTCATAAGGTTTACCTGGATTTCCTAAACCAACGATAATTTTCATAAGTACCCCTCTTCTTTCAAATCTAATAGTCATTATTTTACCATATCATGCACTCAGAAAGCAGTTTCGACAATTTTTGAAAGTAAAAGTTCAATAACGGCTTGATATTATTTAAAATCTTCAATTCAACCATACATATTGCGAAATGGTTATAACTTAATAAGGAAGCAACGTCGAATAAGATGCCAACATTCTTGCCAAATAAAGTAAAAAAGCTACTGAAGAAGCTTAGCTTCCTCAGTAGCCTTTCCTTAACAAATATTTTTACTCTTGTACCTGTTCACTATCTACTGTCGATTCTTCAACGACTGCTGGAGCCATAATTGATACCAATGTATGACCATCTTCACTAAGAATATTAAAATCAATCATATCTCGAATATCTGCTACTGTAATTGTTTCACCAATTTTAAGTTCAGTAATATCCACTTCAATAGCTTCTGGTATATCTGCTGGTTTTACATTAATCTTCACATCTAAGTTAGGCTGCATTAATATGCCACCCACACTAACACCAACTGACTCCCCTACAAGTTTAATAGGCACTTCAGCTTCTATCGCTTCGGACATATTAATTGCTAAAAAGTCAATATGATTTACTTCATCTTTCATAGAGCATTGTTGAATTTCTGATACAACAACATTCACTTTTTCTCCATCTAAATCCACCGAAAACACACCGTTTTGTCCATTCTTTTGAATGGATTTTCTGAATTCCTTCGCTGAAATAGAAATTGGGGTAGAATTTAATTTATAGCCGTAAATAACTGCAGGAATGGCTCCCCCTTTTCTAAGTTGGGTTAATGTCGAACGGTGCCCAGCTTCGCGCTTTTTAACACTTAATACTGTACTCATATCTATACTTCCCCTTCCAAGAAAAATTATTTACACCTTATTAAAATGTCACTACTTTCAATGACATTTATTAAGGCTATAATAATATTTACTATTTTTCATAAAGTAGTGTAAATATTATTAAGTCACAACTACCATATACCCTTTTACAAGAAAATTCAAACAAAGTAAACCTAGAAAAAAGGACAAATCTACTTGCAAACGTAGATTTGTCCTTAATAAGCCACATATCGGCTCTTGTTTATTTATATATTAATCAAATAGAGTACTTACAGATTTGTTTTCATAAACACGAGAGATTGCATCTGCCATTAATTTAGCTACTGAAAGCTCTGTAATTTTTGGAGATTTTTTCTCGTCTGGAAGCTGGATTGTATTTGTTACAACTAATTCTTTAATCGAAGAGTTTTCAATACGCTCGATTGCTGGGCCTGATAGTACTGGGTGAGAGCAACAAGCATAAACTTCTTTCGCGCCAGCAGCACGTAATGCGTCTGCGCCGATTGTAATTGTACCAGCAGTGTCAATAATATCATCAATCAAGATTGCCACTTTACCATCAACATTACCAACAATGTTCATTACTTCTGCAACGTTTGGTTTTGGACGGCGTTTGTCAATAATTGCAATAGGTGCTTTTAAACGTTCTGCCATTTTACGAGCACGTGTTACACCACCATGGTCTGGTGAAACAACAACGATTTCATCTTCTGGAATACCTTTTGATTTGAAGTAATCAGATAGTAAAGGTACTGCCATCAAGTGGTCGATTAAAATATCGAAGAAACCTTGGATTTGCGGTGCGTGTAAATCTAAAACGATAACACGTGTTGCACCAGCTGTTTCAAGTAAGTTTGCTACTAATTTAGCTGTAATTGGCTCGCGTGCTTTTGCTTTACGGTCCTGACGAGCATATCCATAGTAAGGCATTACAACGTTTACTGTACGTGCAGATGCGCGTTTCACAGCATCTACCATAATTAAAAGCTCCATTAAATGTTCGTTTACAGGTGCAGAAGTAGACTGCACGATAAACACATCACAACCACGAATACTTTCTTCAATGCTAATTTGAACTTCTCCATCGCTGAAGTGTTTAACAGAAGATTTACCTAATTCAACACCCATTTCTTGCGCAATTTCTTGAGCAAGTGGATTGTTAGAGTTAAGTGAAAATATTTTTAATTGTGAGTTTGCATAATGATACGGCATGATGGCCTCCTGTTTAGTTGATAATTATTTTGAATTTAATTTGCTTACATAATTCGGTTTGTTTTCTTGTCTTGCACGAGCAATTGCAAGTGCATCCTCAGGAACTTCTTTTGTAATTGTAGATCCTGCTGCAATAAATGAACCTTTTCCAACTTTCACTGGCGCTACTAAGTTAGTATTACATCCTACAAATACATCATCTTCAATAATTGTTTGGAACTTGTTTTTTCCATCATAGTTTACTGTAATGGAACCACAGCCAACATTGACATTGCTTCCTATTTCAGCATCGCCAATATAGCTTAAGTGGGATACTTTCGTGTCATTACCTAGTTTACTTTTCTTCACTTCTACAAAGTTACCAATTTTCACATGGCTACCTATATCAGAAAGTGGTCGAATATTTGCAAACGGTCCTATAGCTGTGTCTTCTGCTACAGCGCTTTCACGTACAACAGAAGAATGTACAGTTGTTCGGTCACCGATACGGCTATTAATGATTTGTGTGTTTGGCCCGATTATACAATCTTCACCAATAACAGTTGTACCTTCAATCATAGAACCTGGTTGGATGACAGTATCACGACCAATCATTGCCTCAGCGCTGATGTATGTTGCTTCTGGATTAATAATTGTGACACCATTACGCATATGCTTTTCATTAATTCTTGTACGCATTAGCGCCTCTGCTTGAGACAGGGCAACACGATCATTAACACCAAGTGTTTCTTCGAAATCTCCCGTTACATATGCTTCAACGACTTCGCCTTGTTTTTGTAAAATTTCAATGACATCAGGTAAATAATATTCACCCTGTGCATTGTCGTTTTTCACAAGTTTTAATGTCTCAAATAAGGCCTTATTATCGAAGCAATATGTGCCCGTATTAATTTCTTTCACTAGTTGTTGCTCAGCCGAAGCGTCCTTTTGTTCAACAATTTGCTCCACTTGTCCATTGTCGCCACGTAAAATGCGACCGTAGCCTGTTGGATTTTCAGCAATAGCTGTTAAAATTGTTGCCTTGGCTTTCTTTGCTTGATGATGCTCGAACAAAGCTTGCATCGTTTCAGGGCGGATAAGTGGTGTATCACCACAAACAACTAATGTTGTCCCTTCTTCGCTACTTAAAATTGCCTCAGCCTGTTGTACAGCATGAGCTGTCCCTAACTGTTCAGCTTGTAAAACATACTCGCTTTTATCGCCAAGTTGTTGTTTCACCATTTCTGCACCGTGTCCTACAACCGTTACAATGCGCTTCACATCTAACGTTTGAATGTGATCCACCACATGTTGCACCATAGGTTTTCCACATACTGGATGTAGCACTTTATATAATTTGGACTTCATACGTGTACCTTGACCTGCAGCCAAAATGACAGCAAAAATGTTGCTCATCTGTAAGTCCTCCAATACGCTCATTTTCTCTTATGACTATATAGCAAAATCCATCTATTTTCAAGGCATGTTGACTTGACAAAAAGATGAATTTCCAAATCAAATGCACCTTATGCTCGAATGTTAATATGTATGTCTTAAAAACTGCTCGTTTTCTCTTATTCTCAAAATAAAAAGAACTCTCCAAATATGAAGAGTTCTTTTTATTCACTTTTATCATAAGTATAAATTGCCGTAGTTTAATTTACACTTATCCCCTTTTACTATACGCCAATTCCTTCTAATTCTTCTGCCTTTTCAGTCGCGTCTTCCTCGCTTGAATTATGGTACTCGTTTAAAATAATCTCTTGAATTTTATTACGAGTAGTAGAATTAATAGGATGCGCAATATCTCTAAATTCACCGTCTGGCGTCCGTTTACTTGGCATAGCAACGAATAATCCTGTATTGCCATCAATCACACGAATATCGTGCACTACGAACTCATTGTCGAGTGTAATGGAAGCAATCGCACGCATGCGACCATCCGTCTGTACACGACGTAACCTTACATCAGTAACTTCCATTTTCTCACCACCTCTCTTCTTAGATGCCTAAATATAAATATAATATTCTTTATTACCGAATATTTTCCTTTTTATAGTCTATCAAATTTTCTAAAAAATTTGAATACTTATTAGTATAATTTTCACTAATTTACGTAATTTTTGACAATTGTTTGTCAGTCTCCCTAAAGTTCCACTTTCGCACAGAAAGCATTTGTTGCTATTTCTTTGCTTTCGTCTACAAAAATATTTTAGAACGGAGAATAAAAAAGGCCCACTAAAAGAGTTATTCATTTCTCTTTCAGTGAGCTTAATACATTTCTTATTTAACGATAGCAATAACTTCAATTTCTACACTTACATCTTTTGGAAGACGCGCAACTTCCACTGCTGAACGTGCCGGTTTATGATCCCCAAAATGGCTAGCATATACTTCATTCATCGCAACAAAGTCGTTCATATCCTTCATAAAAACGGTCGTTTTAACAACGCTGTCTAAAGATGCTCCGGCAGCTTCTAAAACGGCTTTCAAATTAGCAAATACTTGATTTGTTTGAACAGTGATATCACCTTCCACTAATTCACCTGTTGCTGTTAGTGGAATCTGACCTGAGCTATAAAACATGCCATTTACAATAATTCCTTGTGAATATGGTCCAATTGCTGCTGGTGCATTTGTTGTTGCTACTACTTTCATTTGTCATTTCCCCTTTTAGAAAAATAGTTACCTTCACTTAATGCAATTGTACGGTCTTTTTCATTGACCTCATGAAGCTTCACTAGTGAATAATAATCATCTACTAAAGTTTCGTCTGCATGCTCAGCCTCTACAAGCACTGCAATACCAGCTAATTGACAGTCAAACTCCTCTAATAGATTTTTCATGCCATTCATTGTACCGCCGACCTTCATAAAATCGTCAGTAATAAGCACTCGTTGTCCACTCTTCATGCTTCTTTTTGATAATACCATTGTCTGAATTCTTCTGGAAGAACCAGATACATAGTTGATGCTAACTGTAGAGCCTTCAGTTACCTTACTATCTCTTCTGACAACAACAACCGGTACATTTAAATGTCTTGCTATCGCATGGGCAATAGAAATACCCTTTGTAGCGACAGTCATTATGACATCAATTTGTTGATCAGCAAATGCGGATGCAAATACCTTACCTACTCGATTAATTAAATCTGGATTGCCAAGTAAATCCGTCATAAATAAATAACCGCCTGGTAATAAACGATCTGAATGCTCAAGCTCCGCTTTTAAATCATGAATAACTAAACGGACCTCGGCTTCGGACATTTTAGGAATATACTTTACTCCTCCTGCAGCGCCCGGTACTGTCATCAATAACCCGATTCCTTTTTCTTCGAAAGTTTCTTTTACAATCGTCAAATCTTCACTAATGGAGGACTTTGCAGATTGATATAATTCAGAAAAATAAGTTAGCGGGATCAGCTGATGTGGATGTTCTAGTAAATAGTACGTCATATCAACTAGTCGTTCACTACGCTTCCATTTCATGCGACCCTCTCCTAAACACGAATATTTATAGGTAAAATTAACACAAATTTGCGGTTTTAAGCAAGCGTATTTCGCTCGCCTAAAATCCGAACTGCATATACTTCTTCGCAAAAACCACGTAAACCATTATAAATGCGACTTACTCGAGCTTCACTATCTACTAAACCGAACACCGTCGGACCGCTTCCACTCATTAATGTTGCATCTGCTCCAAAGCGCTTCATCTGTTCCTTTAACATTACTACCTCTGGATGCAGTTTAAATGTTACAGTTTCCAAAACATTTCCTAATGATGCACATAGTAGATCATAATCTTCCGTTTCAATAGAACGAATCATTTGCTTCGTATTTGGATGTTCTAACCCCTCAACCTTTAGCCCTCCATACACTTCTGCAGTAGAGACACCTATTTTAGGCTTAGCTAAAACTACCCAACAGTTTGGTGGTGCTGGCAATTCCTGAATTTTTTCTCCACGCCCCGTGGCTAATGCTGTGCCACCATAGACACAAAACGAAACATCTGAACCAATTTTCGCACCTAATTCAGCTAACTCATCTATAGATAACCCTAAATTCCACAGCTCATTTAAACCCTTCAGTGTAGCAGCCGCGTCGCTACTGCCACCCGCTAATCCCGCTGCGATTGGTATTTCTTTTTCTATAGTAATGGATACACCTTGTCCAATGCCGTATGTATCTTTAACTAGACGCGCTGCCTGATAAGCAAAATTCCGATGATCGTTCGGTACGAAATTATCAGTCGAAATTATTTCTATTACACCATCTTCTCGAGATTCTAAACAAATACGATCCGCTAAATCCACAGTCGTCATGACCATCTCTACTTCATGATAATTATCTGGTCTTTTATAAAGCACATCTAATGTTAAATTTATTTTTGCAGGCGCCTTTACATAAAGCATCTTTCTTCCTCCTTATAGCTACACTTATCAATTACCGCCAGGTCATTCAGTCGATACTTGAACCTCCCACTACCTTAAATGTAGGATTCTTCTGCAAAACATCAGCAGCTGGCGTTCACTTTCGCTATATTAAAGATTTTCTGAATGAAGATAAATCTGTTGTTCATCTTTTAATTCATTTTATTTTACCATAATGGGAAAGCGAAAATGGAAAAAAAGAACCGTATACCCCTAAATGGTGTAACGGTTCTCTCTCGTCAGTTGTGTTGTTGTGTCTACAGGAAGCTTTCGTCCCTGCTGAAGATCAATTAAGCCTCGGCATAATTGCGTCTGCCGGAGGCATTAGGCAAACACGGTGTTGGACCTCAAGCACTTTCAAATATGCCTGGACACCCGCTGAAAAACGACTCCTCTCACCACTATAGAGATGAGAGACTTCTAATAAGCAGTCTAGTTCAGGCTACTTATTATTTTCTTGCTCATTACTTGCCCTTTCAGCCATTTCGATGGCACGTTTGACCATATTACCGGCGTCTCGAGCTTTAATGCCGCCCCAGCCTTCTCGTTGCACAACATCATAAAATCCAAGCTCTTTAGCGATCTCTTCTTTTAAACGAGGTGACATGATACCCTTTCTAGGCATAATAAACTCCTCCTTTTACAACTGACGAATTTAGTATGTCCCAGTAAACGTAAAACACTCATGTAGTTTTTAACATACATGAGTGTTTCAAAATATAGAAATAAGTACTAGAAACTATTTTGCGATAGCAGCCTTTGCTTCGTCTAAAAATGTAATCTCTACTGCTTCAGTTAAAATATCTGTGTAACTATACGATACGCGCTTGCACGTATTGTCTTCTTGATCAAGCTCAACCACAAAGATAGCGCGATATGTCTCACGCAATACCCCTGCACACTCGACCGTTTTCTTGCGACCTCCGTTTGCTCTTAACTGCAAACGTTTACCCAAATGACAATCCAACGACTTTTTAATGTCCGCTAAAGTTTTTGGCATTTTCGCTTACACCTCACTATTTATTAGTATAAGCGATTCGCCCAAAAATGTCAACAAAATATAATATTTTATCAGCAGATTATAAATATTGTCAACTTATTTTTCATAAAAACATCATGTTTTTTTACATATACTCAAAAAAGTTAACAAAAATTTTTTACTTTGCAAACGTAGGATATAGTACATCGGCTAATTTTCCAAACTCTTGAATAGTTAACGTCTCTCCTCGACGTGTTGGTTCAATATTTACCGTTTGTAAAGCATCCATTATTTTTTCTTTGTGTGCCTTACCATTTGGTAAACCCGATTGTAAATTATTGAAGATTGTTTTTCGTCTTTGTACAAACGACGCACGAGTAACAACAAATAAAAAGTCCTCATCAATTACTTTTACTGGCGGTTCATCATGTTTAATAAGACGAATCACTGCAGAATCAACATTTGGCTGGGGCATAAAAACAGTTTTCGGCACTGTCATGGCAATATCAGCCTTCACATAATATTGAATCGCAATTGATAAAGAGCCGTACTCTTTCGTTCCAGGTTTAGCCGTAATACGGTCTGCTACCTCTTTTTGCATCATGACAACAAATCCGCGAATTGGCAAACGATCATTAAGTAATTTCATTAAAATCGGAGTCGTCACATAATAAGGTAAATTTGCTACAACCATAATATCCTCAATACCCGGCATCTCTTCCTGAATTACTTTAGCAACATCCGCCTTTAAAATGTCTGAATGTACAATTGCAACATTATTATATGGACTAAGTGTGTCTTCTAGTACAGGTAATAGCCGCTGATCAATTTCAAAAGATACAACCTTTTTTGCATTTCTTGCTAAATGCTCTGTTAATGCTCCAATACCAGGACCAACTTCGATTGCACCACTATTTTCAGTTAAATTTGCGTGACTAACAATATTTCGTAAAATGTTCGGATCTACTAAAAAATTTT
Organism: Lysinibacillus zambalensis; assembly: GCF_040183165.1. Classification (NCBI taxonomy): domain Bacteria; kingdom Bacillati; phylum Bacillota; class Bacilli; order Caryophanales; family Bacillaceae; genus Lysinibacillus; species Lysinibacillus zambalensis. The sequence goes on along the minus strand of NZ_JBEGDG010000026.1, from coordinate 16,163 downwards.
GACCTAAGCTTTTTTTGAATGAAAACCCATATTTTTTTAAGATTTCTTGTGTTCTAATTGGTGTTGCAATATCCTTATGCATCATTTTCCTCCTGATCTACCTGTGCGATTGCCGCACCAAATTGCTTTTCTGTGATTTGAAACATTTTTAATCTTTTATGAAGTTGTTTACCGTTTGTTGTACCAATATTCAAAATTTCTCCAAGGCGATCACGACGAGCTTTCGCCTGTGGGTGGCCAATTAAACGTGCAGTCATTAAATCTTCGAGCGTAATGTCATCATTGGTTGGCTCAACATCATTAGGGGTATAGACATGCCGTAGTGCCTCGCGTATATTTTCATCTGCTGCATGCTCTATGCCTAATCCTTTACCGTTTTTCGCAATTGTTTTAGCTTTTGGTAAAAAAGCGTGTTTTACACCTTTTACACGCTCCTCGATAATGGCACGAATTCGACGTCCTGGATAGTCTGGGTCAGTAAAAACAATAACACCTCTTTTATCCTGTGCATGCTGAATTCTCTTTAGTGTTTCCTCTGAAATAGCCGACCCATTAGTTTCTATTGTATCTGCTTGCACAGCTCGCTTAATAGCCGTTGTATCATCTTTCCCTTCAACAACGATGATTTCTTTTATTTGCAAAAAGGCCCCTCTTTTCTACCTTATCTTCAGACCATTTTACAACTGCACTGTATGATTGTACAGAAATACACGGCTACTTACCTTATGCTATTGCTTGTACTTTGTCTTTCAAGTAAACCAGGCAGTTGATGTTACAGCTTAATTTCTGTAGATAGGACTATATTTATCCTCCAGTACAAATACTGAAAAAAGATAAAAAAAGCTCCCCCGCCAGTCAAAACGGGAAAGCCAGTAAGTGAAAAAACATTTTTGATTAATTTTACAATTTTTTTAATTTAATACTTTTATACGAACTTTCCTAACTCCCCAAGAACTTGCTTGAGATTCCGTTTGTACAAGTATGTCGATCTTATTACCCTTAATTGCACCACCAGTATCCCCTGCTATAGCTGTTCCATAGCCTTCGACCCAAACTTTTGAGCCAAGCTTAATAACAGAAGGGTCTACTGCAATTACTTTCAAACCAGAGTTTGATCGTAAATCAATGCCAGTGGCAGATGTCCCCGAGCAGCCATTACAATACGGTGTATAGGCAGTCGCCGTTACATAAAATTCTCTACCGCTAGCTGGCTCTGTTGACCCACGTGAAACCGTCGGTGCACTAGCAACAGTAGCTACTACAGTTTTAGTGCCTACTGCAACTACTTGCTTCTGCGGTTCTTTTACAATATTTTTAGATTGTAGATTTTTAGCTACAACTTGGCCGTTCTCTTTTACGATTTCATACGTTTTAGTCATTAAACCTTTTTGGCCTGCTGTTACAATTTTTTGTTTTCCCTTTTGCAATGAAGCATCTTGCTTCTTTTCAATTGCGAAATCTAAAGAGTCTTCCACTACATCGATAACCTTTTCTACGCGAACTACTGTGATTTTACTCTGTGGAGTGATTACGTCCTTCAGGTTATTCTCGACACGATCGAATTCATTTAGCTGAATTCCTTGTTGTTTTAAAAAGTTAGCGACCGTAGTCGAAGTGGACCATACTTGTCTTTTGTTTACTCCATCGACAAGCGATACTTGAAACGCTTTTTGAATATCGATCTTGTTGTCTGCTCCTATTTCTGTATCTATGCCTTGTTTTAAAGAATCATGCTCTGATACTTCAATATTCGCTTCTTTCAAAATGTCTTTCACTTGTGTTTCAGTTGTCCAAACTTTTGACTGATTTCCATCAACTGAAATAGTTACTTCTTTTGCCTGTTCCCATGAAATTGCTAAACCATTAACAATTTTGGTGTTCAGAGAGGGTGATATTTTGTCATGCTCTGCTACGTCTATATTTTGACCTTGTAATAATTGTTCTACAGTTTTGGCATGTGTTGTTACTTCGATTGCTTCACCGTTCGCATCAAGCGTTACGGTTTTTTTAGTACCTTGATAAAGTACGAATGAAATTACAGATACAAACAGAATAAGTGAAATAACGCTTATTACTGTTTGCTTACTCCTCAATGATCCTAAGAACAAGTTTTTCATGGAATTATTTGACATGAAAAAACGCCTCCTTAATATACAAGGTTGGATTATACGTACTAGATTTGGCACTGTCAACCCGAATGTATTTCTAAGAAAATTAACATCGCCTTTTTAGCCAACCACAAACCTAGTATTGGAGGCGTCTCAGCTAGTTAATTGTCAATCTTAAAAAATTTTTTCGCATTGGTTGTCGTTACCTGTGCAATTTCCTCAATCGTTAAACCTTTTAAACGTGCAATTTCTTCTGCAACTAACGGTACGAAAGCTGGTTCATTACGTTTTCCTCGATATGGATGGGGCGCTAAATACGGTGCATCTGTTTCGATCATCAAATGCTCTACTGGTATTTCTGTTGCCACTTCTTTCGGCATTCGCGCGTTTTTAAATGTCACCGGTCCACCAAGACTAATCATAAAATTCATAGCAATACATTCATGTGCGGTTTCCACGCTGCCACTAAAGCAATGCATAACGCCTCCCACGGAAGCTGCATTTTCTTCTCGTAAAATTTGAACAACATCCCTAGTTGCATCTCTGTTATGAATAATGATTGGTAAATTCAACTTTTGTGCTAAATGAATCTGCTTGCGGAAAAGTGCTTGTTGAACATCTTTTGGTGATTTATCCCAATAGTAGTCCAACCCAGTTTCACCAATACCCACTATCTTTGGATGTGCTGCTAATTCCTCAATCCAATCTAAATCCTCTTGTCTACAATCGATGGCGTCAACCGGGTGCCAGCCTATAACACCATAAACAAAATCATATTGCTCAACTAGTTGCATTGTTTTTTCAATGGTTTTGCGATCGAAACCAACAACAACCATCGTTTCTACCTTGGCCTCAAGAGCTCTATCTATAACCTCTTGTAAGTCCTCTTCATACTGATCTGCGTTTAAGTGTACATGTGTATCAATAAACATCGTCATTCTCCTAACATAGATTTTATTAAAAATTATTATTTCGTATTTTACATAACTGTTACAAATTTATTACAAACAATTTTGTATTATAACAATACGCATAACCAAAGACCCTTCATTTGTTACTATTTACCTAAAAACATCTAATTTTTACCGCAAATAAATTATTTCAAGATAATAAATCACTCATTTTCAAATGGATTTTAAAAGCCTGCTGAACTTTTTTTATTCAGCAGGCTTTCCTAAAATTGTTTACTTTACTTTTGCGCCATTCTCTAGTTTTGAATCCACCGATGCTAATTTTAAAATTCCATCTTTTTCACCAGCTAGAATCATTCCTTGCGATAATTCACCTCGTAATTTAACTGGCTTTAAGTTAGCGACTACAATCACTTTTTGACCAATTAATTCATCTGGAGAATAGAACTTTGCAATACCTGAAACTACTTGTCGTTGCTCATATCCAAGATCCACTTGAAGCTTTAATAATTTGTCTGCTTTCGGAATCGTTTCACACGCTGTTACAGTGGCTACACGTAAATCCACTTTCATAAAATCATCAATTGTAATTTCAGGAATTTCTGGAATATCCGTAGCTTTTTGCTCACCTTTTGATTCTTCTTCTTGTGGAGTTTTCACTGAACCACGCATTTCCTCACGAATATACGTAATTTCAACTTCATTTTCTAGACGAGGGAAAATCGGAATCCCTTTTTCTACCACTTTAATGTTTGCTGGAATAGTATTGCCGAATGTTTCAATTGTTTCCCATGCTAAGAATTTGTCATCTAACCCTAATTGTTCAATAATTCGCTTAGGAGTAGATGTCATAAATGGTTGTAACATGACAGCAATTTGGTGTAAACTTTCCGCCAAATTTCGCATAACAGCTCCTAATTTTGGCTTATCAGTTTCCTCTTTAGCTAGCACCCATGGTTGAGTTTCATCTATATATTTATTTGTTCTTGAAACTAGCGTCCATAAGTCGGCTAATACGACACTAAATTGCATTTTTTCCATACTTTCTTCATATTTAATACGAACTGATTCAGCCTGTTCTTTTAAAGCTGCGTCAAACTCTGTCGATTGAAGATTTTCAGTTGGAATAATGCCATCGAAATATTTATTAATCATTGAAATAGTACGATTCAATAAATTACCTAAATCGTTTGCTAAGTCGAAGTTTGTACGTTCAACAAAAGATTCTGGCGAAAATACACCATCAGAGCCGAATGGTAACTCACGTAATAGGAAATATCGTGTTGCATCTAAACCATAACGCTCTATTAACATTTCAGGATAAATAACATTGCCTTTTGATTTAGACATTTTACCGTCTTTCATCATGATAAATCCATGAGCAAACACTTTTTTAGGAAGTGGTAAATCTAGTGCCATTAAGAAAATTGGCCAATAAATAGTATGGAATCGAACGATATCTTTACCAACTACATGTACATCTGCCGGCCAATATTTATTGAATAATGTTTCATCCTCTGATAGATAACCTAATGATGTTATATAGTTAGTTAAAGCATCTACCCATACATAAATTACATGTTTAGGATCTCCTGGAACTTTAATGCCCCAATCAAATGATGTTCTTGAAACCGATAAATCTTCTAGCCCTGGTTTAATAAAGTTATTAATCATTTCATTTTTTCGAGATTCAGGCTCAATGAAATCAAGGTTTTCTTCATAATAAGCTAAAAGACGATCAGCGTATTTCTTCATATTAAAGAAGTAAGATTCCTCTTTAACTTTGTGTACCGAACGACCACAGTCTGGACAGTTACCGTCTACTAATTGTGTCTCAGTAAAAAATGATTCACATGGTGTACAGTACCAACCTTCATACTCACCTTTATAAATATCACCATTATCTAAAAACTTTTGGAAAATCTTTTCGACAGTTTTCGTATGACGCTCTTGCGTTGTTTGAATAAAGTCATCATATGAAATGTCCATTAATGCCCAAAGCTTTTTCGCAGCATCTGCAATTTCATTTACGTATTCTTGAGGATGCTTGCCCGCTTCAGCAGCTTTTTCTTGAATTTTTTGCCCATGCTCATCCATTCCAGTTAAAAAACGTACATCATATCCGAGTAAACGTTTATAACGTGCAATTGTATCTGATGCTACAGTTGTATACGCTGTACCAATATGGAATTTCCCACTTGGGTAATAAATAGGGGTTGTTATATAGAATGTTTTATTTTGTTCGCTCACTAGAACTGCCTCCATTGTTTCACAGTATACTATCTATTCTAACTAAGTACTAAATTCGTTTCAACTTCTTTCAGCGAGTGTCACGTAATCAGAAAGGAGCAAAATATAGGATATTAGCCAATTCCGGACGCAATTATGCCGAGGCATAATTGGTTGAAAGTTACTTATGCGCGAAAAATGTCGAATAATATAATTAATCCATTTAATGTCTTAAATGAGAAGCTTTTTTACTATAAATAAAAATATATAATAAAAACCTTTTAAAAAAACCAAAATATCTGTTTTCTTCTCAAAAAATTTTTTCGAAACAATAATATTAGTGTATTAATTAATTGACGTTTATGGCATTACTTGGTATGATAACTATCAGACAAGGAATTATGTCGAAATTTGACGAAATACCAATATAACTTTTAACATTAGGAGGAAATATAATTATGAAATCAACAGGAATCGTTCGTAAAGTCGATGAATTAGGTCGTGTAGTAATTCCAATCGAATTACGCCGTACATTAGGTATTGCAGAAAAAGACGCTTTAGAAATCTATGTGGATGACGACAAAATCATCTTAAAAAAATATATGCCTAACATGACATGTGCAGTAACTGGTGAAGTTTCTGATGATAACTTCCGTCTAGTTGGCGGCAAATTAATTTTAAGCCCAGAAGGCGCAGAAATGTTAGTGAATGAAATCCAATCTAACTTAAAAAAATAATTTGATACACACCTAAATCAAGCACAGTGATTTGGGTGTTTTATTTTTTATCAATTTCTCCTTAGCGTAATTATCGTCCAGAGGCGTTATTATTCAAAGAAGATAACTATAATATAACCAACTTTTAAGTCCCTTATAATGTCCATGTCAGACCTTTCATAGTTAAGGGTACTATTTTTTACAATTATTATCAATTAAATAGTTTATATGCTAGTCTTCAAAACGTATGGTTGATTTCCGTTTTGGCTGGGCGCTTTCCTGGGGGCGTCCGATGAGCCGCTTCACTCCCAATACTCGCTCCAGGGTCTCATCTGTGACGCTGATCCCCAAGGAGTCGCCCAGCCTCCACTCCAATCAGCTTAAATACATGGCATGGCCTTAACAAATGTCATCCCGAACTGTTGGTGATTAAGCACCTATTTGAATAGATATACAAAAAAGAGGTGCCTATATTAAGGCGACCTCTTTCTTTACATTAACTATGGTATTCATTATAGATTTCTCGCTTAGCTACTTGACGTAGTTTGGCTACTTCTTTTATAGCTTCTTTTGATGTAACACCAGATTGATCAATAATATAATCAACATGTTCAACAATAGACATTGTCATCCAATAGGCTTGTTCATCATTTTCTTCCTCAGTATTTTCGTTTCCTTCAAGGACAATACAAAATTCTCCTCGAATCTCCTCTGTTTGTGACCATTCCACTGCTTCAGCCAACGTACCACGTAAAAACTCTTCGAATTTCTTAGTTAACTCGCGAGCTAATACAATTCGACGATTACCAAGAATAAATTCCATATCTTTCAAGGTTTCCTTTAAACGGTGAGGAGCCTCGTAAAACAAAATGGTTTCTTGACGTTTTTTTAGTTGCTCTAATTGCTGTCGACGTTCCTTTTTTCCTCGATTTAAAAATCCATAAAAGAAAAATGGCTGCGGTGTTAATCCAGAGGCGATTAATGCTGATATTGCAGCATTGGGACCTGGCACTGGCACAACTGGAAAGTCTTGCTCAATTGCTTTTTCGACTATATCTGCACCAGGATCGGAAATACACGGTAGACCAGCATCACTAACTAATGCAACTGTTTTTCCTTCACGTAAGAATGCTAATAGCTTCTCTCCCCCCACCTCTATATTATGTTCATGATAGCTGATCAGGGGTGTTGCTATATCAAAGTAGTTGCAAAGCTTTTTGGTATTACGTGTATCCTCAGCAGCAATAATATCTGCTTCCTTTAAAATACGTAGCGCACGCACACTCATATCCTCTAGATTACCAATAGGTGTTCCAACTAAATATAAACAACCTGTGTGATCGTGCATTGTACTTTTTTGAGATTTCATAACGCATCCCTCCCTATATATTTCATTTTTTGCACTCGTGTTAGCTGTTTAAAAGCATATTCTGCACGCATCGCCTCTTGTTTCGTACCGAATTCCTCTACATAAATACATTCCACTGGTCCTCGTGCTCTCGTATATTTTGCTCCCTTACCAGCATTATGTACAGCGACACGTCTATCTACATTATTCGTGTAACCAGCGTAAAAGGATTGGTCGGCACATTCTAACACATAAAAATAATGGTTACTGTTCTTTTCCATAAAGAATTTCTCTCACTTCTGCTGTATATTCATTATCCGCATTATACACATACAGGGGTGGTAATATTTTCAGATCCGGTTTACCGTCCTTAATTCCTTCTATTAATAGTGTGTTGGCCTCCTTACCCTCTTTCGGGTAAATAAGTTGCATACGTTTAGGCTCTATACGATTCGCTCGCATTGCCGTAACAATATCTAATAACCGACCAGGACGATGAACAAAAGCGGCCTTTCCGCCCTGTTTTAATAATTTACTTGCTGATTGTATTGATTCCTCTAACGTTAAATATAGTTCATGACGGGCAATAGCGTAATGCTCACTTAAATTTTTATCACTAGCTTCATGTGCTAAAAAATATGGTGGATTACATGTTACAACGTCATACTTTTCAATACCAAGCTCCTTAGGAATTTCCTTCACATCACCAAGGACCATTTGAATTTGCTCTTCTAACTTATTATAACGGATACTTCGATCAGCCATATCAAATAAGCGTGGTTGAATTTCTACTCCTGTAATATGTCCCTTTGTTCTAGCACTTAGAAAAAGTGGGATTACACCATTACCTGAGCATAAATCAACAATTTTTCCTTTATGGTGTGGGACATTGACAAATTTCGAAAGTAGCACTGCGTCCAATGAAAACGAAAATACAGAGGGGCTTTGAATAATACGTAAATCCTCAGCTAATAAATAATCTAACCGTTCATCATCTTTCAACCATTCTTCCATGTTTCTTCCTCCTACTATACAAAACAAAAGACTGACACCACCATAGTGGGAATCAGCCTTCTATTACACATTTTGTTTATTTAAAAATGATAGACAAAACAGACAGTCTTCACCTTTACGTGAACTTCCGAAATGAACATGACAAACATGGAAGCCTTCATGGTACAAACGTGCTAGGTTATCATAACCCTCGCCTATATCTAACGGATTCTCTTTCTTCTCATCAATAGTCTGTTCAGAGTTTTCATTAGAAAGTAATTCTTCTAGACGTGTACGAAGGTGATGATTTTCTGTTTCGAGTGTCTTATGCTCCTCCATCATTAACGCTACAAATTGTTTCAATGCACCAAATTGCTCCTGCATTGCTTCGAGCTGTTGTTCGAACTCCATAACGGTATCTAAGAAATTACGGTCCTTCACCCAAGCCACCTCGTTCAGTTCTCTATCTTATATAAGATTTTTTTCGCATGCTAGCAGTTCTTCTAATGTATACTCGACTGTACGCTCCTGCTCATGTAAATATACTTGAATGAGTCTTTCCAGTACATTTAAACCTATAACTTTACCTCGTCCATCTGGTGTCATCGTCAATTCACCGATGTCTGGCATGCCCTCTTTCGCTTCCTCATATTCATCATTTTCATATTTCAAGCAGCACATTAAACGACCGCAAAGACCTGAAATTTTAGATGGATTTAAAGATAGGTTTTGATCTTTAGCCATTTTAATAGAAACCGGCTCAAAATCTCCTAAAAATGTTGAGCAGCAAAGCATCCGGCCACATGGACCAATACCACCTAACAACTTCGCCTCATCACGTACACCAATTTGACGAAGTTCGATACGTGTTCTAAAAACGGAAGCTAGATCTTTTACAAGATCTCGAAAATCAACGCGTCCTTCAGCCGTAAAATAAAAGATGATCTTATTACGATCAAATGTATATTCAACATCAACGAGCTTCATTTCTAAATTATGCTCAATGATTTTTGTACTTGCTAGTTCAAATGCGCGCTTTGATTCGGCAGCATTTTCCTCTACTTGAATACGATCACGTTCATCCGCTGGTCGTAGAACTTGTTTAAGTGGTAAAACAACATCATTATCCTCAACAACCTTTTGAGGGACAACTACTTTACCATATTCTACACCGCGAGCTGTCTCTACAATAACATATTGACTTTCCTCTAGTAGATATGATGCTGGATCAAAATAATATATTTTACCCGCTTTTTTAAAGCGGACTCCAACTACATTATACAAATGTATACCCCTCCTGCAGATTTAGCATTAACTGCTCCATCATTAACGTCCTATTCATGTTACGCTGTAAAGATGAACGTGCCTGTAAAATAGACTCCATTTGACTAGATAGACGTTCATATGTCGAATGTAACGCCACTTCTTTAAATGTCTGTAACATGTCTGGGTAAGTACAAGCTGATTCGGGATTAGCTTTTATTGACACTATATCACGGTAAGCAAATAGTAGTAAATCTAATGCCTGCTCCATCTCGCCTTTTTCTTTAAATAGTGGCAACCATTCTTCATGTACAACAAGCATTGCTTCATGTACGTTCTGGCGAATTGCCTCTACTAATTTTAACACTGTTTTTCGAGCATGTGCAAACTGCTCATCATTTGCTAAAATCATAGCTGTTTCGAGCTCGTTCGTCATCATGCTCACTGTAGAAGCCATCGAGTAAGAAATATTATTATCTTGTAAATGCTTTAACAATAAATGTCGAGGCATTTTTTGGAATTTAATATGCTGACAGCGAGAGCGAATCGTTGGTAAAATTGACTGCATTTGCTCCGTTAATAAAATTGCAGTTACCTCACCATCAGGTTCCTCTAAAAATTTAAGAATCATGTTTGCAGATGCAATATTGAGACGGTCTGCATGATGAAGTACATAAATCTTCCGTCCCTCTTCAACACCCATCATCTTCATTTCTGCAATTAATTCACGTATTTGATCAATTTTTATAAATTGACCCTCTGGATAAATTTGATGAATATTCGGATGATTACCCGAATCAACACGTCTGCAATTTCGACATGTTTCACATGGAACATTTTGCATTGGTTGCTCACAAAGCATTAATTTGACAAAAAACTGCATAATATCTACTTTGCCTGTCCCTTTTTCACCGTCAAAAATGTATGCATGTGCTAATCTATGTTTGTCAAAAATCGTTTGAAGCTGCTTCATTACGACTGGTTGCAGTGCGAATAGCTCTTCAACATTCTTGGCCATATATTTAAATTCCTTCCTATATCAATTACACTCATAGCATAATTGTTTCCTATTGCCTTTTTCAGTACAGAAATATCTACAGTTTTAGAGCAGATAGATTAGTTTCATCGTGAATTGAGTTCATACCATTCAGTTCGAAAAAAGCCCGCGCCTACAAGAGAACGAGACACGGGTTTTACATATACAAATTAATTAATAAGCCTTTTATCTCACCGATTTTATCGAGAAGATCAATTGCTTCCTTTTCTTCATCTAAAATATCTTGAGCAAGCTCCACAAGACGCGTATCAATAGTTTCAATAATTTTTAAGCGTCTTCCTTCACCAAAACGATTCCATGAATGCGATTGTTTTAAATCCATACCATGTTCTACTGTTTCTTGTAGGAATCGTTTAACAAGCATTTTAAAACGAGCAAGCTCTCGTAAATTACGCGATCTTGCAACACGATCACCTGCTGTAGAAATATCCCCTAGCAATCGCGTAAGCTGTTCAGTTTGCAATTTGGTGCCTTGCTTGACGACCATATCTCCAAATCGGTTATTTTGATTATTGTTATGCAGTGGTTCTTTACGATTAGTATTTAACCCGACACGTATATCTTGATTGATCTTCAAGCTGTTTCGCCCCCACTTGCTTTCTTTACCAAATACACAAAAGCTAAATTATAATGTGTTTTTTCTCATTTAACGTTGGCAATGATTTAAAAATGATGGAACTGTTCAATTGGTAATACAAAAACTGTCGCTCCACCTACCTCTACCTCCACAGGATAAGGTATATAGGAATCTGTATTCCCGCCTAATGGCGAAACAGGTGCAACCATTTGTTCTCGTGCACGACAATTATCACGAATAATATCTAAAACTTTGGGTATGAGAGAGTCTTCCGTTCCAATAAGAAACGTCGTATTTCCAGAGCGTAAAAATCCTCCAGTGCTCGCTAATTTAGTTGCGCGAAACTGATTTTTCGTTAAAGCATTCGATAAGCGGCTGCTATCCTGATCTTGCACTACAGCTACGACTAACTTCATTCGCACTCACCCCTTCGATAAAATTCATCTGAATAGATTTTAGTTACCTTTTCCGTGACTTACGTTAGAGTTCCTCTGTTTCAGTAGGTGTTCGGAACAACTACTAAAACAAAACTACTTCTTCATTCATCTCAAAACATTCGCTACTGTCGCGCAGAAAACATTTTCTGAATGAAAATAAGATTATAGTTGTTACCATTATATCACATTGTGGTAGACAACTTCATGCATTTACTGTATTGCTTCATATATTAATGACCATACATCTTCAACAACACGATCAATATTTTGGTCCGCATTGACGACATATATACGCTCTGGATAACGCTCCACTAGCTGTAAATATCCTTCCCGAACCTTGTTATGAAAAGCTAAGCTTTCAACATCTAAACGATTGACCTCTCGCTCTCCATGAGCATGAATCCGTGCTAAGCCAACCTCAGGTGCAAGGTCAAATAAGATTGTCATATCAGGTAACTTCTTACCGATTGCAAACTCATTAATAGATAATACTTCATCCACGCCGATACCACGTGCATATCCTTGGTATGCTAATGAGGAATCGATAAAGCGATCGCAAATAACCATTTTTCCAGCATTCAACGCAGGTCGAACTTTTTCAAAATAATGCTGACTTCTCGCCGCCGCGTATAATAACGCTTCTGTACGCTCATCCATGGCTGTATGTTCGGGGTTTAAAATTACGCTCCTAATTTTCTCAGCAATCTCAATACCACCAGGTTCTCTCGTTGCTAATACATCAATCTTTTCCTCTGCAAGTCGCTCGGCTATTTTTTGAATGACTGTTGTTTTTCCAGCACCTTCTGGACCTTCAAATGTAATAAATAAATTGCAATTCATGCTGTTATAGCCTCCAACTATTTAATGATCTCAATCATCTTTTCTTCTAAACGGTGATTTCCTTGGAACGTTGCACCAGTAGCTAGTAACTCCTCTAACTGACTCAACTTTGCCACGGTTATTTTTTCTCCTGGAACAAGCAGTGGAATACCGGGTGGATACGGAATAATCATACTTGAAGAAATCCGTCCCATCGTTCGCATATACGGTAACCATTCTGTTTCCGCCTTATTCATTTCATCAAATGTATAGGCCGGTTCCGTAATGGCCACAAAATTATAGGCCGTTTGTGAAGCAATTACGATTTCCGCCTTTGGTGTACTTAATAACAATGTTATAGCCTCTTTAATACGGACACGTATTTCTGCAAATGGATAGTTATGCCCCTGTTTCAACAAAGGCAGCACAAGCAATACTTGATTTGCATCTGCCAGTTCTGCATATACATGCTTTGCTTCTAATACTTCCTGTAATTGAAAACCCGTATAGCCCTTAACACGTAACAATAATTTGATAGGGTCGTCTACCTCAATAACTTCCAAAGAACCAATAGCTCGTAATGCCTCTATCCATTGATTCCTTTTTTCTATTATATATGCACCGTCACTCTCCATATATGTCTGTACATAATAGCGTGCATCATCTAAAGAAGCCAATAAAAGGTAGGATGGGCTGCTAGATTGTAGCATACGTAAATAGTGATTTATTTTGTCGACTTCGACTAAGTTAGAATTAACATGCATAAAGGATGCCATTGTCATCGCTGGTAATGTTTTATGCGCAGACTGTACTACTATATCTGCACCAAATGTCAATGCAGATGGCTGAAATAAAGTACATGCACTAAAATGAGCTCCATGTGCTTCATCCACTAAAACAGGAATACCTTTCTCATGACAATACGCAATCTGCTGCTGTATTTCTTTCGATGTCATACCATAGTAAGTAGGATACGTTAATACTACTGCACGTGCCTCTGGATAATAATCAACTGCTTCTTTTAAATCTTTATAAGAAACATGGGTTGCCGTTAATGTTCGTTCATCCCATAGCGGAGATACAAATACAGGCTTCGCCCCAACAAGCTCAATCGCGTGAAATATAGACTTATGTGCATTACGTTGAACAATAATCGTATCACCTTTTTTACATGTGGCATAAATCATTGCTAAATTCCCAACTGTAGATCCACCTACTAAAAAGAAACTTTTCATCGCCCCATATGTATCTGCCAATAAGTTTTCTGCTTCTAATATCATTTCCTCTGGATGATGTAAGTCATCAAGACCTGATAATTCAGTCACATCATATCGCATTACATCTTTAAAGGGCTGAGGAAGATGGGATAGTTCTCCGTGCTTATGTCCTGGTACATGAAAGGAAATATTTTGTTGTTGTTGAAAGCGCTCTAATCCTTCTACAATCGGCTTTTTCTTTTGCAAAACAAAACACCCATTTCCGTTATATTCTTATTTAATTATAACACTTACGTTAGAAAAAAATTTATTGAATGGATATAAATAAGGTGAAATTCATATAACCTTTTTCCCGATCCAATGTGCTAGTAATGCAATAGGAATCAATAAAAGACAAAATGGCAAGCAAACAAAAATAATGTTCCATGTTATGACGTTATTAATTAATAACGAACGATACAACATTAAACTATATGGAATGACGATTATCAAAGATGTGAGTACACCTGGTGTAATGGAACGAAGAAAAATAGACTGTGCAAGGTGAGTGAACGCATGTAGAAAGTAGGTTAACGTAACAACAGTGAAGAAGTAAATATCTCCGAACGGCCCTTGATTCACATATTGATTTGCTACAATAGTGGAACTACTTACAAACATAAATACTACGACTACTGCTACGGCAAACTGTGCTGTCGACATCGAGAACTGTTTAATAACTCGATTAGCAATATTTTTCGGTAATCTTTCATACAAAATCGTAGAATTCTTATTCAACCACTTTTCAACCATAATGATTTCTTCAAAATCATGAAAAATAAACATAATAGGAAATAGCCAAATAAGTGTTTGAATACCTATCCATTGCTCCATAATGATTCCTCCTTTTTAAATTATATTGAGTAATCACTCAAATGTTTCTCAAAAAAATAGCTCCTCTCTCAATAACATGGCTTTCCTAGTGCGTTCGACCTTCACTTAAATCGACTATACAAATTGCACAAGTTTTACACATCCCATCCACGACTTCTGAAATACTTAATGGGAGATTTGCATTCCTTTTAAAATAAACGTCGCTATCTCCTCAATGTAATCGTCATTTCTAATTGGTTTTTTTTCTGCTTTTCTTTCTTCAACTAAAACATGCGTTAATATTGTTGAAAGAAACATAGAAGCTGCCGTTTCTACTGTCTTTTTTTCTACAGTACATGAAGAAGCTCTTATTAAAAATGAACGAGCCTGTTCACCCATTGTATTTATAAAATCCACAATATCCTTACTAACATTTGTGTTCTGCACTATTTCTGGGGACCAAATAAAAGTTAAAAAGCTTTTATTACATGATAAAAAATTGGCATATAATTGGCCAAATTTAATTAAAGCCGTATATGGCTCCACCTTCGAAAGCTCTTTTATCTCATTTTGTAGAGAGCCAATAAATGAAAACTCACGAATAAGATAGTTTAGAAGTTCATTTTTATCTTTAAAATAATAAAATATAAGCCCCTCTGCCACTCCGCTCTTTACTGCTATTTCTTTAGTAGTCGTTGCGTTAAAGCCCTTTTTAGTAAAAAGCTCTAATGACGCTTCCAAAATTTTATCCTTCTTTGACACCAAACCTTTTCACCACCGATTTTATATTTGAGTGTTTACTCAAATATAAAGGTTAAAAAAGATTTCTGTCAAGTTATTCCAAGTTATTTGGTTTCTACTCATTAACGTTTTAATAAAATGCCATTTCAAATTTTTGGTGATAAGTCAGAAAAAGATCATTGCAACTCTAAAAGCAATGATCTTTTTCTATGACATGACACTCTTCTTTTATTAGTAACAATTATGCCGAGGCTAATTGTATCGGAAATACTAGATACTAGCCTTTATTGCCATCTCTTGTACTAGCTGTTCTACTAATGGTGGTACAAACTTTTCTAAAATTGGATTCATCATTCCTGCAAGGAAACCACTTGCCTTTAATGTTAAATTACCTTCTAACTGACATGTACCATCTTGGTTTTGTGTAACTTCAAAGTATCCATCACCATTTAAAGGATCTGATAAGCCTACCAAATCAAATATAACCTGATTAGGATTTGACTCCTTACACTTAAGTTCAACCTTTACAGCTTTTTGGATAATTCCAAAATCCCCTTGAAATACCCAAATCATACTTCGTTCACTTGGGAATTCATGATGTAAATAACCAGGTATTAGTATAGCCCATTCTGCTTTATTTTGAATAAACTCCTGTAGCTTAGCTTTTTCAATTTGAATATTTTCTCTATATACCCCTGTTGCCATTTAAATACACCCCTATGTTTATTTATTTAAATCAATTAAATTCTAACATTTATTGGGTGTTATTACTGATTTTTTAAAAATAAAAAAACCACTGATTTCTCAGTGGCTACTTTGTGCCTAGCGACGTCCTACTCTCACAGGGGGAAGCCCCCAACTACCATCGGCGCTAAAGAGCTTAACTTCCGTGTTC